>NZ_VRUX01000369.1:0-4248 GCF_008039885.1 Methylobacterium sp. WL103 | reverse complement strand
GGACAGCTCCAGGGCCAGGCGCCAGCCGCCGACGGCGCCTGGCCCTGGAGCTGTCCCGCGCGCTCGGGGGCCGGCTGCCGCTGGAGACGCTGCTCGCCGACGCGATCCGCCACGCCCGCGAGGGCTGTCCGGTCTCGCCCTCGGAAGGGCGCTACGTGCCGAAGGAGCTCGACACCCTCCACGACGCCCCGAACTTTGCGAAGACGTTCCTCAAGGAGGGCAAACCGTGGCCGGTGGGCGACGTGCGGAGGTTGCCGGCGCTGGCCGCGACCCTGGAGCAGCTCGCCCATGCCGGGCTCGACGACTTCTACCGCGGCGACGTCGGCCGCGAGATCGCCGCCGACCTCGAACGCCTCGACGCCCCGGTGACCAGGGCCGACCTCAAGGCCTACCAGCCGCGCGAGCGCTCGGCCCTCTCGATCCGCCGCCGCGACGCCATGCTCTACAACTTTCCGCCGCCGACGCAGGGGCTGGCGGCGCTGCTGATCCTCGGCATCTTCGACCGGCTCGACATCCGTCAGGCGGAGACCACGGCGCATTACCATGGGCTGATCGAGGCGACGAAGCGCGCCTTCGCGATCCGCGACCGGGTGGTGACCGACTACGACCGCCTGGTCACGGACCCGGCCCAGTATCTCACGCCCGAAAACCTCGCCCGCGAGGCGGCGCAGGTCGACATGGCGCGCGCCGCCGCGATCCCGCTGCGCAACCCCGGCGAGGGCGACACCGTGTGGATGGGCGCGATCGACCACGACGGCCTGGCCGTGTCCTACATCCAGTCGATCTACTGGGAATACGGCTCCGGCTGCGTGCTGCCGGCCACCGGCATCCACTGGCAGAACCGCGGCACCTCGTTCTCCCTCGACGAGACGGCCGTGAACCCGCTGGAGCCGGGGCGGCGCCCGTTCCACACCCTGATCCCGGCGCTCGCCTGCTTCGACGACGGCCGGGTGATGGCCTACGGCTCGATGGGCGGCGACGGCCAGCCGCAGTTCCAGGCGCAGGTCTTCACCCGCTACGCCGACTACGGGCTCGGCCCCGCCGACGCGGTCGACGCCCCGCGCCTGCTCTACGGCCGCACCTGGGGCGCGGAATCGCTGACCGTGAAGGTCGAGGACCGCTTCGACCCGGCCTGCATCCGGGCGCTCGGCCGGATGGGCCACGAGATCGAGGAGCTCGGCGGGGCCTACATCGACTCGCTCGGGCATGCCGGCATGCTGGTCCGCCACCCCCGCAACGGCCGCATCGAGGCGGTCCACGACCCCCGCTCGGACGGCGGCGCATTGGGTTTATGAGAGAGGCAGGCGCTCGCGCGGCGCGCCGCTAGGCGTCCGCGCGGTGTTGGGACGGTCGGTCCGATCGGAGAAGATCAGGATGTTGCCGCCGACGGCGATCGCGAGGCCCAGCACACCCGTCGCGTCCCACCGATAGTCCTCGAAGAGCGTCGAGATCGCCAGGGCGACAATCGGAAAGAGCACGGTCGCGTAGGCCGCACGCGAGGGTCCGATGCGGGCAACCAGCATGAGATAGGTCGTGAACCCGACGACGGAGCCGAAGATCGCAAGGTACAGCAGAGCGAGGACGTAGGTCTCGCTCTGCGGCATGACGAACGGCGTGTGCGTGAACCCGATGAGAACGAGCAGGGCCAGGGCGCCGTAGGCCATGCCCCACGCATTGGTGAGGCTCGGTAGAAGCCCGGCCGTGCTGTTGCGGCGTGAGGCCATGTTGCCGAGCGAGAACAGCAGCGTGCCGAGCGCCGCCAAGCCGAGGCCCTTCAGCGTACCGGCGTCGAGCCCAACGACCACGTTCCGCCCGAACAGGAGCCCGAGGCCGACGACGCCGAGGGCTGCCGCGAGCATGGTGCGCACGGTGACCGGGGTTCCGAAAATCAGCCGCGCGTTGACGGCGTTGAACACTGTGACCAGCGAGAACACCACCGAGACGAGGCCGGATGGAATGAACCCGGTTGCGGCATAGAAGCAGATGAAGTTGAGACAAAACAAGCACAACGCCTGCACAGCGATGTAGGGATGATGCCGCAGGGCAGGTATCGTGAGGCGCCTGGACACGAGAAGGACGACGAACAGGAACGCGGCCGCGAGCGCGAAACGATAGAAGACCGAGACCAGAACCGGCACGGGTCCGATCTCGGCGGCGATGGCGATCCACGTCGTCCCCCAGATCAGCACGGTGCACGCAAAGAGAAAGACGTTCATGCCGTGGCCGATCCGAGGGCGAGACTGGGTTCAGCCTAGCCGGCGTGGTCTTGGCGTTCTTGCAGGATCTTGCGGCGCAACTTGCCACTGATCGGATCCAACGGATCGACCGTGGCGCGAGGCGGATTAAAATGGGATCGAAGTCTCCTTCGAGGTACGCCATGCCCCCCGGTCACGCCTCCGTGTTCGATTTCCTCTCGGCTTCGCCGAGCGCGCGGACGCATGGCGTGCTCGACCTCGGCTTCGGGCGCTTCGCCGCGCTCTGGCGCAACGATAGCGACCACGTGACCTACGCCGGAGCGCACGGGCACACCTTCAGCCTCTACTTGAAGGGTGGACACGGCACACGCCGCGTGGACGGACGGGCCGTGGCCGGCTGGCCCGGGGCGTTCTGCGTGATGCCGCACTGCCATCGATCGGAGTGGACGATCACGGCGCCTTTTTCTTTCGTGCACCTGTACCTGCCGGCCGACGAACTCAGGCGGACGTTCGCGGAAACCTTCGAGCGCGACGCGCGGATGTTGGACGTGGCGGATGTCACATTCGCGGAGGCGCCTCGTCTCGCGGCCACGCTCCTGCGAATTGCCGCCTCGGTCGAGGAAGGCGACCCGCTCGCGGCCGAAGCGGCGATGGTCGAGATGGTCACACAGTTCCTGGTCGACCCGCGATGGGGCGGCGTCCGCCGCCGCACCCTCACAGGAGGCCTCGCACCGCATCTCGGGCGGCGGATCGCAGACTACGTCGAGGGGCACCTGCATCGGACGATCCGCCTGGCCGATCTCGCGACCATCGCCGGATTGAGCCCCTTTCACCTCCAGCGCGCTTTTCGAGCGAGCCGCGGCGTGTCTCCGCAGGTCTTCGTCGCGCACCGGAGGATCGAGCGGGCCAAAGCGCTGTTGCGCGGACGGGAGCCGGTCGCGGCCATTGCCCTCGCCTGCGGCTTCAGCAGCCAGAGCCACCTGACCCACGCCTTCCGGATGGCGACGGGCCTGACACCGGCCGCCTACCGAACACGAACCTGAGGAATGTGCCGGTCACGAAGCGACCGAACGGAGTGGTTGAGGGACCGCCGGCGTTTTCGCACGCTCTCCGTCATCCCGGGCTCTGCTGCGCAGCCCCGGGATGACGGGGCGTGATCGGGTCAGGCGGCGCGGACGGTGGCGAGGAAGCGATCGACTTCCGCCGCCAGGTGCTCGGACTGGCGCGAGAGCTCGGAAGCCGCACCCAGCACCTGGCTCGCCGCCGCGCCGGTCTCCTCGGCCGCGTCCGCCACGCCGGCGATGTTGCCGGTCACCTCCGCCGTGCCCAAAGCCGCCTGGCTGACGTTGCGCACGATCTCCTGCGTCGCCGCGCCCTGCTGCTCCACCGCCGCCGCGATCGAGGTCGCCACGTCGCTGATCTGGCGGATGCGCCCGGTCATCCCCCCGATCGAGGCGACCGCCTGACCGGTCGAGGTCTGGATCTGCGCGATCTGGCCCGAGATCTCGCTCGTGGCCTTGGCCGTCTGCTCGGCCAGCGCCTTCACCTCCGCCGCCACCACGGCGAAGCCCTTGCCGGCGGCGCCTGCGCGCGCCGCCTCGATGGTGGCGTTGAGCGCCAGAAGGTTGGTCTGCCCGGCGATGTTCGAGATCAGCCCGACCACGTCGCCGATGCGCGAGACCGCAGCGCTCAGCGCCTGCACCAGGGCGCCGGTCTGGTCGGCCTCGTGCACCGCCGCGTGGGCGAGGGCGGCCGAGCCGCCGACCTGGCGCCCGATCTCCAGCACCGACGCGCCGAGTTCTTCCGCCGCCGCCGCCACCGTGGTGACGTTGGTGCCGGCCTCCTCGGCGGCCGCCGCCACCGTGGTGGACTGGCCCGCGGTCTCGGCGGCGGTCGCGGTCAGGGTCCGGGCGGTGGCCTGCAGTTCGGTCGCCGAGGACGAGACCATCCCGACGATGCCGCCCACCGCCGCCTCGAAGTCGTCGGCCATCTGGCGCATCCCGGCCTTGCGCTGCGCCTCCGCCGCCAGCCGCGCGTCCGCCGTCTCCGCCTC
>NZ_VRUX01000368.1:0-4250 GCF_008039885.1 Methylobacterium sp. WL103 | reverse complement strand
CGGCATCCCTTCTCGGAACGCCCAGCGCCGAATGACACTCAATAACGCCATGTCGATCACTCCATGACCCCCCGACCAAAAAGCCAGGGGTGGGTTCAGACACGGGTCACTTCTCGATGGAAACTTCCGGCTCCGCCGGGTCAACTCTCAGCGGAAATCAACAGAGAGGCTCAGTCGTCCAGGTCGTCCAGGAGGCCCTGGAGATCGGCGTCGTCCTCGACGGCGACCGGGGCGGGCTTGGCAGCCGCCTTCGGAGCAGCCTTCGGGGCCGGCTTGACCTCGACGACCTCCTCCTCGGGCTCGACTTCCTCGATCTCAGCGACCGGGGCCGGGGCCGGGCGACGAGCAGCGGGCTTGGTGGCCGGACGCTCGTCGGGCAGCGGGCTGTCGTCGGTGTCGTCGGCGACCGACGCGCTCTTGCCGGTCAGCAGACCAGCAGCGCGAGCGGGCGGGGCGATGGCGAGCGAGATGCCGGCGATCTCACTGATGGACGTGAGGGCCTTGTTCTCGTCACCGCGGAAGAACTCCTTCTCGATGAACGCATCGAGATCGAGCTCCTTCGCCTTCGCCATCTGGTCCTTCGTGACCCGCTCGGCGCCCTTGAGCTTCGGCATCACCTTGTATTCGGTGTCCTTGCCCTTGCCGGAACGGGTGATGATGAAGTCCATGCCCTCGTCGGCATCGAAGGGGTCGGTGTCGGAGCCGTATTCCTCGACCATCGCCATGATCGACCCGAAGGTCGTCGGGGTCACTTCGAGGATCTGCGGGTCCGGGCTGCCGTCCGAGCCGTCACGGATGAGGGCCTTGAGCAGCACCGACTTGCGGGTCTTCCACTCGGCGATGAGCTTCACCATCGCGTCGTCGGAGGCGACCTTCGCGGCCTTCTCGATCGCGGCGTCGATCGGGCAGGGACGGCCGTAGACGACGTCCGAGCAGCCGACGACGGCAGTGACCTTGCCGGCCTCGTCCTTGATCCAGTGGACGCCCAGCTCGCGGTAGAACTGGAGTTCGGTCTGGAGGATGCGGACGGTGGTCTTGCCCTCCTTGATCTTCACGGTCTTGCCGCCGCCGCGCGAGAAGCGGTTCTTGGCGCCCTTGATGAGCTTCATCATTTCGGGGGAGAGTGCCATGTGCTTGTGCTTTCTGCTTGCTGGTGGGACGAAGCCCTTGATGCTGCTTGGGTGCTTGCCGTTCGCTAAATCGCTTTCTAGCGTATTGCAGAGACTATATAGCGAGAAGCGCGAGGCGTTTCGTGAGAAAAATCAGCGGATGCTGATCTTCTTCCCGGCCCGCCGGCGACGCCATGCGAGGCGTGCCAGCGTGTAGGCGGCCAGGTAGATGAGACCGCCCACGAAGGCGGTCGCATTGGTCTGGACCTCGGGGCTCATGCGGCCTCCGAGTCCGGCTCCCCGGCTGCGCGTGCCAGGAAGCGCTGCTTCTGCCGCTCGGTCTGGCTCTCCAGCTCGGCGTGCTGCGCCTGACGCCGGTTGACCGAGATCTCGCCCTTCATCTCCTCCCGGGAGATCAGGCCCATCTGCACGAGCATGTCGCGCCGATGGCGGAAGGCTTCGAGCGCGGCCTTCGCCACGTTCTCGACCTGCTTGGCCTCGTTCACCGCGCGCTTCGTCACGATGATCTGCCGATCGCGCGCCACGCGGCCGGCGATCGAGGCCTCGGTAAACTTCTCGCCGAGGTTGGTCAGACGGTCGCGCAGCTCGCGGCCGATCCGGGCCTCCTGGTTCTCCAGTAGGATCTTGAGGTCGTCGACCTGCTTGGACGAGAGCGACGCCTGGATGCCGTAGTGGACGAACAGGGCGGCCTGCTCGACCATGCCATTCGTGAGGTCGGACGGGGAGAACCGGATGTCCGCCTTGAGCTGGGTGGCATCGACGTAGATCTTGACCTTCGGCACCCGGATGGTCGGGGCCGACGGAGCCGGGGCATCGCCCTCGTCGTCGTTGGATGCGGTCGCGACGCCCATGTCAGACGCGCTCCGGGAAGTGCCAGGTGCCCCAGGTGTCCTCGCGCGCCGGCGCCTCGGGGTCGAAGTAGGGCGTCGGGTTCTCCAGCGGGCGCGGGGCCTCGCCCGACGGGAACACGGTGAGGAACACCACGTCGTAGGTCTTCCCCTCGACCTCGGTCGGGTAGGTCTCGGTGATGATCGCCGCCCAGTCGCCGCTCTTGCGCGACGCAGTGCGCGGGTCGGGGCGGTAGTGAACGATACGCCCGACGCTCGGGCGCGGGATGGACGGCGGGTAGAGAGGCTTCCCGGCGTCCGTGAGGTTCGGGTTCATCGTGTCTGCTCCTATGCGCAGTCAGTGATGACTGATTTGTTATAGCGAAAAGCGAGCGGCGTTCACTCGGTAAGCGACTGCGCCACAGCGAAAACCTCATCGAGCTTCGCCTGCTTGGCCGGCTCGAAGAAGATTTCCCCTGGCGCGAACCCGATCAAGAGGTTGGCGTCGAGCACCTTCGAGTAGACGACCTCGCCCGCGACCTCGGACGCCTTGCCCTTGAAGTCAGGCAGGAAGTGCCGGACGGTGGCCGAGCCCAAGAGCACGATGCACGGCGGCTTGAGGATCTCGATCTCGCGCATGAGGTAGCCCGAGTAGCGGCCGATCTCGGCAGCGGTGAGCTGCTTGCCCTCCTTCGGGCGCTTGCACAGCGCCGTCCAGTAGGCCTCGGAGCGGGTCATGCCGTTGGCATCGAGCGCGGCCTTGATCCACTCGTTGATCTCGCCGCCGGACTTCTTCTTGAGGAACAGCATGTAGCCGCTCTCGTCTTCGCCCTTCGAGGGCGCGTCGGCGATCACCATGAAGCGCGACTTGCGCCCGTTGGTCGGCGAGACCGGCACGCCGTCGTCTCCGTGCGCCTGCCGATACTCTTCGACCAGCGCGATGATGTGCGCCTTCTGGTAGTCGTCCACGCGCATCTCGCGATGCACCGGCACGTTCGCCACGATGAGGCCGGGGATCAGATCGCGCTGATCCTTGATCCGGCTCTCGTGACGGGCCGGCAGCTGACCGACCTCGCCCGGCAGGTTCGCGAAGGCGCCGACCTTGTTCAGCGTCTCGACGTGCCGCACGTTGCAGCGCCGCTTCTCGACGCGATCGGACAGGTCCTGGATCGTCTTGAACGGGCCGAGCGCCCGGTTCGTGATCGGGTCCTTCGCCGCCCGCGCCTTGAGGATCGCCTCGGTCGTGTTCGCGCTGATCCCCTTGATGCGGTTGAACGGCATCACGAGACGGGTGTCGGTCACGATCTCGAACTGGCCCGTCGAGTGGTTGATGTCGGGCAGGTCCACGTCGATCTTCATGCGCGCTGCGTCCTTCATCAGGCCGGGGAGCTTGTCCTGCGGCATGAGCGAGAGCGCGGCTGCGAAGAACTCCACAGCGTAGTAGGTCTTGAGATACATCGACTGGTAGGAGATCAGCGTGTATTCGACCGAGTGCGACTTGTTGAAGCCGTAGCCGGCGAAGCCTTCGATCTTGTCGAACAGCGCGCCCGCCCAGTTGGCGTCACGTCCGGTCGTGTCCACGCAGCCCTGGACGAACTTGCCCCGCTCCTTCTTCATCTCCTCGGGGAGCTTCTTGCCCATGATCTTGCGCAGCTTGTCGGCCTGCGGACCCGTGTAGTCGGCGATCACCTGCGAGATCTTCATGACCTGCTCCTGGTAGACCATCACGCCGTAGGTCGGCTTGAGGATCGGCTCCATGAGCGGGTGGTCGTATTCGACCGCCTCGATGCCCTGCTTGCGCTTCCAGTAGCTGTCCATCATCCCGGATTCCATCGGACCCGGCCGGTAGAGCGCGGTCGCAGCCGTGATGTCGTCGAAGGTGATGCAGCCGTCCTTGCCGAGCTCGCGCAGGAGGCGCCGCATCCCGCCGCTCTCGAACTGGAAGATGCCGGTGGAGATCGCGAGCGCGAAATTCTCCAGCACCTTCGGATCGTCGAGCGGGATGCGCAGCAGGTCGATGCTCTTGCCGCGCCGCTTGCGGATGTAGGCCTTCGTCAGCTCGGTCAGATCGAGCGTGGAGAGGCCCAGGATGTCCATCTTCACGAGGCCCTGGTCTTCGACAATCCTTTTGTCCCAATTCACGACCGGCAGGTTGGGGATCTCGGGCTCGCCCTCCTTCGCCTTCGCGGGCGCCTTGCGACGCTCGATCACCGCGCGCTCGACCAGGTCCACGCCGCCCACGACGACGCCGGCCGCGTGCTGACCCATCGTGCGCGTCGCGCCCTCGATCTGG
>NZ_VRUX01000367.1:0-4251 GCF_008039885.1 Methylobacterium sp. WL103 | reverse complement strand
GGGCGCGGCGCGGGCACAGGGGGCGGTCAAACCGCCGGGCGAGCTGGTCCCCGCCCTGCCGCGGACGGCGCCGGGTGCGCAGCTTCAGGTCATCGACCTCTGGCCGGGCGACCCGCCGGGCGGCGGCGAGGGCCCCGATCCGAACGGCTACCGCTTCGACGAGACGGCGCGCGGCGTCATCACCAAGGTCGAGCGCCCGTGCCTTCTGGTGATCCGCCCCGACAAGCCGAACGGGTCGGCGATGATCGTGGCGGCCGGCGGCGGCTACCGGTTCATCGACATCGGCAACGAAGGCGTGCCGGTGGGCCAGATGCTGACGGCCGTCGGCGTGACGGTCTTCCTGCTGATCTACCGGCTGCCCGGCGAGGGCTGGGACAACGGCCCCGACGCCCCGCGGCAGGACGCGCAGCGCGCCGTGCGCCTGGTCCGCGCGCAATCGACGGAGCTCGGCATCGATCCGGCCCGCGTCGGCGTGCTGGGCTTCTCGGCCGGCGGGCACCTGATGGGCGAGACCGCGGTCGGCAACCAGAACCTCTATCCGCCGGTGGATGCGCACGACGCCCTGCCGTACCGGCCGGCGCTCGCCGGGCTGCTCTATCCCGTCATCACGATGAAGGCGCCGTTCGACGGCACCTCGACCCGGCGCGTGCTCGTCGGCGACGAGGTCACCGAGGTCGAGATGCGGACCTACTCGGTCGATGTGCAGGTCCGCGCCGACACGCCGCCGATGTTCATGGCGCAAGCGATGGACGACCCGATCGCGGTCTGCGACCACGTGCTCCTGATGTTCGCCGCGCTGCGCAAGGCGAAGATCCCGGCCGAGATGCACCTGTTCGAGCGCGGCGGCCACGGTTTCGGCCTCGGGCCGCCCGGAACGCCGGTGGCGGCGTGGCCCGGCCTGTTCCTCGCCTGGCTCCACGTCCGCGGGTTCCTCGCCGCCTGATACGATTTCGGGTCGATTGGCTCGGTGAGCACCGTGCCCGTTTTCCTGGACGGGTGAAGCGTCAGTGGAACCCGATCCGGAACTCAGCGGAAGACGTCGCGAAGCGTCGAAACCTTGCGCCGTTCGGATCGAGCCGCTGATGCGGCCCTTGATGATGCTGGGTCCCGGATCACCGTCCGCTGGCGCTCCAGGCGTCCGGAAAACGTCGCGCAGGCGAAGTCGTCGGTCGGGAACCGGATGTGGGCGCGCCGCCATGGTTCGGGATACGCCGTGCCGCATCGGGTCCGGCGCCCATGCGCGCCGTGAACAGGCTGGCGCGGCCCGCATGCGGCGCCCGCGTTGCACGGCGCAATCGCCTCGTCTAACGCGAGGGGCATGAACACCGACCACGACAAGATCCTGATCGTCGACTTCGGCTCGCAGGTGACCCAGCTCATCGCCCGGCGCGTCCGGGAGGAGGGGGTCTATTGCGAGATCGTGCCGTTCACGAAGGCGGCCGAGGCCTTCGCCGAGACGCGGCCGAAGGGCGTGATCCTCTCGGGGGGCCCCGAATCGGTGACGAGCGACGCCTCGCCACGCACGCCCCAGGTGGTGTTCGATTCGGGCGTCCCGGTCTTCGGGATCTGCTACGGACAGCAGACGATGGCGGCGCAACTCGGCGGCGAAGTCGAGGGCGGCCACCACGCCGAGTTCGGCCGGGCCGAGATCGAGATCCTGTCCGATTGCCCGCTGTTCAAGGGCGTCTGGCACGTCGGCGAGCATTACCCGGTCTGGATGAGCCACGGCGACCGGGTCACCAAGCTGCCCGACGGCTTCACCACCGTGGCGATCTCGAAGAACGCGCCCTTCGCCGCGGTCGCCGACGAGGCACGCAACTACTACGCGGTCCAGTTCCACCCCGAGGTGGCGCACACCCCGCACGGCGCCCTGCTGATCCGCAACTTCGTGCGCGACATCGCCGGCTGCTCGGGCGACTGGACCATGGGCGCCTACCGCGCCGAGGCGATCGCCAAGATCCGCGAGCAGGTCGGCTCCGAGAAGGTGATCTGCGGCCTTTCGGGGGGCGTCGATTCCTCGGTGGCGGCGGTACTGCTGCACGAGGCCATCGGCGACCAGCTCACCTGCGTCTTCGTCGATCACGGCCTGCTGCGCATGGGCGAGGCCGAAGAGGTCGTGCGGCTGTTCCGCGACCACTACAACATCCCCCTCGTCCACGTGGAGGCGCAGGACCTGTTCCTCGACGCGCTGACCGGCGTCAGCGACCCCGAGGAGAAGCGCAAGACCATCGGCCGGCTGTTCATCGACGTGTTCGACGCGGAATCGAAGAAGATCGGCGGCGCGGCGTTCCTGGCTCAGGGCACGCTCTATCCGGACGTGATCGAGAGCGTGTCGTTCTCGGGCGGTCCGTCCGTGACGATCAAGAGCCATCACAACGTCGGCGGCCTGCCCGCGCGCATGAACATGAAGCTCGTCGAGCCCCTGCGCGAGCTGTTCAAGGACGAGGTGCGGGTGCTCGGGCGCGAGCTCGGCCTGCCCGACGCCTTCGTCGGCCGCCACCCGTTCCCCGGCCCGGGACTCGCGATCCGCTGCCCCGGCACGATCACCCCGGAAAAGCTGGAGGCCCTGCGCAAGGCCGACGCGATCTACCTCGACGAGATCCGCAAGGCCGGCCTCTACGACACGATCTGGCAGGCCTTCGCGGTGATCCTGCCGGTGAAGACCGTCGGCGTGATGGGCGACGGGCGCACCTACGACCACGTCTGCGCGCTGCGCGCCGTCACCTCCGTCGACGGCATGACCGCCGACTTCTACCCGTTCGACATGGCCTTCCTCGGCCGAGTCGCGACCCGGATCATCAACGAGGTGAAGGGCATCAACCGCGTCACCTACGACATCACCTCGAAGCCCCCCGGCACGATCGAGTGGGAGTGATCCCGGCTGCGTTCGACCAGCCCGGATTTACTGCACACGCAGGCCCCTCAGGCGGTGCCGACGCCATGCCGACCGCCTGAAACATGTGGCTTGAGGGACGGTTAAGCCCCTTTCGCTAAGCTCTGCGCCTTACCGAACTCGGGCCAGGGAACGCGAACGATGACAGCCGGCAGGGCCGATCCGATCGGCGTCGACGCGCCGGGGGCCGCCGCGCCGGTCGGCCGCGACCTCGCCCAGACGCTGGTCTTCGCCGGCACCCTGCTGCTCGCCGCCTTCCTGCTGTTCGCCCTGCAGCCGATCTTCACCAAGCGCGTCCTGCCGGTGCTCGGCGGCACGCCGGCGGTGTGGTCCGTGGCGACCGTGGTGTTCCAGGGTCTGCTGCTGGCCGGCTATGCCTACGCCCACGCGATGACGCGCTGGCTGACCTTGCGCGCCTCGGTCGTCGTGCACGGCCTCGTGCTGCTCGCCGGCTCGACGTTCCTGCCGATCGCGGTCGCGACCGAGGCCGGCGCGGCGCAGGGCGGCGACGAGGCGCTTTGGCTCGTCGGCCTGTTCCTCGCGTCGGTCGGCGCGCCGTTCTTCGCCCTGTCGGCGAGCGCGCCGCTGCTGCAGGCCTGGTACGCCCGCTCGGGCAACGCCCGGGCGCAGGACCCGTACTTCCTCTACCGCGCCTCCAACCTCGGCTCGTTCGCAGCGTTGATCGCCTACCCGCTGGCGATCGAGCCGGTCTTCGGGCTCGCCGAGCAGACCCGGCTGTGGTCGGCCGGCTATGCGCTCGCCGCCGGCGCGGTCGCGGCCTGCGCGCTCACCGTCCTCGGTGGCGCGCACAGTCGCGGCCCGGTCGCAGTGACGCCCGAGGTGGCTTGCGCCGCCCCGAGCCTAGCGAGCCGCCTCGCCTGGGTCGGCCTTTCGGCCGTGCCGTCCGGCCTGCTCGTCGCCGTCACCGCCCACGTCACCACCGACGTCGCCGCGATCCCGCTGATGTGGGTGCTGCCGCTGGCGCTCTACCTCCTCACCTTCGTCATCACCTTCCGCTCGCTCGCGACCTGGCCCGAGCGTCCCCTCGCGGCGGTGCAGGTGGCGGGGACCGCCGTCGTCCTTGGCGCGGCCATGATCGGGCGTCTGCCCTTCGCCGCCGACCTGCCGCTCAGCCTCGGCCTCTGCTTCGTCGCGGGCCTCGTCGCCCACCGGGCGGTCTACCGCCTGCGGCCGGCCCCGAGCCGGCTGACCGAGTTCTATCTCTGCACCTCGCTCGGCGGCATGCTCGGAGGCCTGTTCGCCGCGCTGATCGCGCCGAGACTGTTCTCGACGGTGGCCGAATATCCGATCCTGCTGGTGGCGGCGCTCGCCTGCCGGCCCGGCGCCCTGGTCGCCCT
>NZ_VRUX01000366.1:0-4253 GCF_008039885.1 Methylobacterium sp. WL103 | reverse complement strand
CGCCTCTGGGCCAGGCTCAAAGAGTGGCGCGCCATCGCCACCCGCTACGAGAAGACTGCCGTCAGCTTCATGGGCGTCCTCTCCCTCGCAGCCGCCCTCGATTGGCTCAAGCGATGACACGCCCTAGGAGCCCGTCCGAGTAATCCTCTCGACGGCGGGGCTGGAGGGTGATTCACTCGGCTTATGGCCAAGGTGTTTCGCTCCTGGGATGTCGATCAGGGCTGGTTGCTGCCGCCCTCGTTGCACGAGTTCGTGCCGCCCGGGCACATGGCGCACTTCGTTCGCGACACGGTGCGGGAAGCGCTCGACCTCTCGGCCATCCTCGACACCTACAGCGAAGAGCGCGGCTACCCGCCCTATCATCCGGGCATGATGGTGGCGCTCCTGCTCTACGGCTACAGCCGCGGCCTGTACTCGTCGCGTCAGCTCGCCCGAGCCTGCGAGGAGCGGGTCGACGTCATGGCGGTGACCGGCCTGAACCGCCCGGACTTCCGAACCATCGCCGACTTCCGCAAGCGCCACCTCGTGGCCTTGTCCGACCTGTTCGTGCAGGTGCTGCGCCTGTGCCGGGCGGCTGGTCTGGTCCAGTTCGCCCACGTGGCGATGGACGGGACCAAGGTGAAGGCCAACGCCTCTCGCCACAAGGCAATGAGCTACGGGCGGATGAAGACAGCCGAGCCGGCGCTGGCCGCCGAGGTCGATGCCTGGCTGGAGCAGGCGCGCAAGGCCGACGCGGCCGAGGATGAGGCGCAAGGCAAGACCCGGCGTGGGGACGAGACGCCGGACTGGATGGCCGACAAGCAGCGACGCCTGGAGACGATCCGCGCCGCCAAGGCTGCGCTGGAGGCGGAAGCGGTCGATCCGCCCAACCCCGAAGACGAGAGCGGTCCGGGTGCATCCTCGGGCATGCGCTGGCAGGGGCGGCCCCTGCGGGGTGAGGACGGCGGTCCGCCCGACCAAGCGCAGCGCAACTTCACCGACCCGGACAGCCGCATCCTGCCCACCCGCGACGGCTTCGTGCAGGGCTACAACGGCCAGATCGCGGTCGACGCCACGCATCAGGTGATCGTCGCGCACCGTCTCGTAACCAATTCGGCCGACTCCCGCGCCCTCGTGCCACTCATCGACGACGTCCGCGCTCATCTCGGGCGTAAGCCGCGAGAGGTCTCGGGGGATTCCGGCTTTGCCAACGAGGCGAACCTGGCAGCGCTGAAGGAGCGGCGGATCACCCCCTATCTCGCTCCAGGTCGGGCGCGTCACGGCGAGGCGGATGCGGCCGGTCGTCGTAAGCTGACGAAGACGCCCCTGATGCGTGCGATGGCTGCGCGGCTGAAGCGAGCTGGCCGCCGAAGCCGCTACCGCCTCAGGAAGCAGGTCGTCGAGCCGGTGTTCGGGCAGATCAAGCAGGCCCGGGGCTTCCGCCAGTTCCTGCTCCGCGGCCTCGATCAGGTCCGCGGCGAATGGGCGCTGATCTGCACCGCCCACAACCTCCTCAAGCTGGCGAAGGCCCGGCAATGAGCCCAAAGCCGACGCACACGTCTGCCCATACTTCGACGCGGATCCCGCCTTGTAAAATCATTACTCAGACGGGCTCCTAGATGTTTGGTCCCGGCATTTGGTGGTGCGGATTTGCAGTGAATTTGCCGGGCTCGGCGGACCATGCTTTGCAGATGGCTTCATAGGGCGTGAGGCCACGCAGGGTCTTCAGGCGTCGGCCAAAGTTGTAGGCGCTGACGAAATCAGCGAGGTGAGCGCCGAGCTGCTCGTGGCTGTCGTAGTGGTAGCGCTTGACCGTCGCGTCCTTGATCATGCGGTTCATTCGCTCGACCTGACCGTTGGTCCAGGGGTGCCGCGGCTTGGTCAGGCGATGGTCGATATCGTTTCGGGCGCAGGCGGACTCAAAGCTGTGGGCTCGGAATGTCTCGCCGGCTGCGATTGCCTCCCTGATGATGGAAGCGGCCGAGGCGACGTTACCAGGCGTGGTGAAGTGGGTGCCGTTGTCGGTGAGCACCGTGTGCACCTTGTAGGGCACGGCCTCGATGAGATGCCGGAGGAAGTCACCCGCAACCCTTCGCGTTGCCTTCTCATGCAGCTCGACGAAGGCGAACTTGGTCGTGCGGTCGATGGCGACGAGCAGGTAGAGCCGCCCTTCGGCCGTATGCACCTCGGCCAGATCGATGTGGAAGTAGCCCAGCGGGTAGGCCTTGAAGCGCGACCGCTTGGGCTTGTCGCCGTCGACATCCGGCAGTCGGCTGATGCCGTGGCGTTGCAGGCAGCGGTGCAGCGACGAGCGGGTCAGGTTCGGAATGGTAGCCTGCAGCGCGTAAAGGCAGTCGTCGAGCGGTAGGAGCGTGTGACGGCGAAAGGCGACCACGACCGCCTCCTCCTCGGGTGACAGCACCGTCGAACGCGGATCCTTCGGACCCGTACGCTGGTCGGCGACCGAGGTCCGCTGCCTCCACTTGGCGACCGTCTTCTGGTTGATCTCGTAGCGCTTCGAGAGCGCCCTCAGGCTCGCTTGACTATGTTGGATCGCTCGACGGATCGCCTCAGTCGTCGTGGCGCTGCCGTGAAGAATCTGGCCCATAGCGCGTCCCTCCACTCAGACGTGAAGATTGCACCATCAAACCCCGGGATCAAACAGTTTCAGATTGTGAGCTTGCACCTACGTGTGGGGATGTCCGCACGGAGGTGACTGATGGCCCGTGGTCCAAAACCTGCTCCACTCCATCTGACTGAGGACGAGCGCACGCGCCTGGCGGGGCTCGTCCGCCGTCGCAATGTCGGCCAAGCCTTGGCTCAGCGCGCGCGGATCGTGCTGGCCTGCGCTGAGCCGGGATCGACCAAGAGTAGCGTTGCCCGTGATCTCGGCGTCAGCCAAATGAGCGTCACGACGTGGCGCGCCCGTTTCCTCGCCCATCGCCTCGACGGCCTCGTCGACCTGCCCCGCTCCGGTGCGCTACGTGCCGTCACGGACACGGCCATCGAAGGGATGGTCACCCTCACGCTGGAGAGCCAGCCAGAGAACGCCACCCACTGGTCGACCCGCGCCATGGCCCAGCGGGTCGGCATGAGCCAGAGCATGGTCTCGCGGGTCTGGCGTGCCTTCGGGCTGCAGCCGCACAAGACCAACACCTTCAAGCTTTCGACCGAACCAGCCTTCGTCGACAAGGTCCGGGACGTGGTCGGCCTCTACATGGCTCCGCCGCATCGTGCCGTTGTGCTGTGAGTCGACGACAAGCCGCAGATCCAAGCGCTAACGGGCACGGCCCCCGTGCTGCCGATGCGGCCCGGCCAGCCAGAGCGCCGAACTCACGATTATCGTCGCCAGGGTACGACCGACCTGTTCGCCGCCCTCGACGTCCAGGCCGGGACGGTGATCCGCCACTGCACGGGCCGGCATCGTTCGATCGAATTCCGCGACTTCCTCGATCAGATCGAGGCGGTCGTACCCAGCGATCTCGATGTGCACCTCGTGCTCGACAACGCGGCCACCCACAAAACCAAGCTGATCCACGACTGGCTGGTGAAGCGTCCGCGTTGGCACCTTCATTTCACGCCGACGTCCGCATCATGGCTCAATCTCGTCGAGGGCTGGTTTGCCCTTCTCGCCCGTCGACGTCTGCAGCGTGGTGCCTTCCAACAGACCAGCGATCTCGAAGCGGCGATCCACGCCTACATCGACCAAACCAACGCCGATCCAAAGCCCTTCGTCTGGACCAAACCCGCTGATGCGATCCTCGCAAGCGTCGGACGCTTCTGTAGAGAACTTCTAAGACCCCGTTTCATAAGGGGTGCGCGAGCCGTCTGACGAGGATCATAGCGGCCGCCAAGACAAAGAAGGCGAGCGCCGAGGACGGGGTCGCCTCGTAGTCGCGGGCAAGCCTGCGGCATCGGGCGATCCAACTGAGCGTCCGCTCAATGACCCAGCGGCGGGGCTGGACGGCAAAGCCCTTCTGTCCCTTGTCCGGTCGGACGATCTCGACGGTGATGGCGGTGGCGTCGCCGACGCGCTCGCCCTGATAGGCTTGATCGGCAAAGCAGTGAGCCAGGAATGGCCACAGGCGGCGCGAGGCCTGCAGCAGAGCGACCCCGCCGTGGCTGTCGTGCCGGTCGGCCGTCGAGACGGTGGCCAGGAGCAGACGGCCATCCATATCGGTGAGCGCATGGCGCTTGCGGCCGACCACGCGCCGGGCCGGGTCGTAGCCGCGCTCCCCCTTGACGCCGACGCCGCCCGAGCGCGCGGCCTGCGC
>NZ_VRUX01000365.1:0-4305 GCF_008039885.1 Methylobacterium sp. WL103 | reverse complement strand
CCCCGAGGTCGCGCAGGGCGGCGCGATCCTCGGCGGCGACGTCGACGAACGGCCCGCCGACGCCTCGGCGATCTCCGCAAGCCGGAAGGGGTGAGCCGCATGTGGCACGGACTCGAGCACGTCTTCGTCGAGCAGAGCCTGGTCGCGGCCTTCGCGGTCGTCGGGGCGCTGATCCTGGTCTCGGACATCGCCGCGAAGAAACTGACCAACGGGCGGGTGCACGGCTCGGCCATCGCCATCGTGCTCGGCCTGGCGCTCGCCTACGTCGGCGGCGTGTTCACCGGCGGCAAGAAGGGGCTGGCCGACATCCCGGCGCTCGCCGGGATCGGCCTGATGGGCGGGGCGATGCTGCGCGACTTCGCCATCGTCGCCACCGCCTTCGAGGTGGACGTGGTCGAGGCGCGCCGGGCCGGCCTCGTCGGCGTGCTGGCGCTGGCGCTCGGCACGCTGCTGCCCTTCGTCGTCGGCACGCTGACGGCGGTGGCCTTCGGCTACCACGACGCGGTCTCGATCACGACGATCGGCGCGGGCGCGATCACCTACATCGTCGGCCCGGTCACCGGCGCGGCGCTCGGCGCCGACTCGACGGTGATGGCGCTCTCGATCGCCACCGGCGTGACCAAGGCAGTGGGGGTGATGGTCGGCACGCCGCTCGTCGCCAAGCTGATCGGCCTCGACAACCCGCGCTCGGCCATGGCCTATGGCGGGCTGATGGGCACGGTGAGCGGGGTCGCGGGCGGCCTCGCCGCGACCGACCCCAAGCTCGTGCCCTACGGCGCGCTGACCGCGACCTTCCACACCGGCATCGGGTGCCTCGTCGGCCCCTCGGTGCTGTTCCTCACCGTGCGGGCGATCGTGGGTTGAGACGGCCCCTCACATGACGAGAGATCCATGGACGCGGGCGAGGCCACCGAGGAGCGAACGCTGATCTCCGAGCGCATCCGCGACGCGCTCAGCGACGCCATCGCGGCGGGCGAGCTCGCCGCCGGCACGGTCTTGGACGAGCAGACCCTGGCCGACCGCTTCGGCGCCTCGCGCACTCCCGTGCGGGAGGCCCTGCGTCAGCTCGCCTTCGGCGGCCTGGTGGAGCAGCGACCGCGCCGCGGCATGGTCGTCGCGCGGATGACGCCCGAGCGGATCATGGACATGTTCGAGGCGACAGCCGAGGTCGAGGCCCTGTGCGTGCGGCTCGCGACCTACCGCATGCGCCCGCTCGAGCTCAGCGCCCTGATGGACCTCCACCATCGCTCCGGCGCGGCGGTCGAATCCGGCGACCTCGACGCCTACGACGGCCTGAACCGCCAGTTCCACGAAGGGCTCTACGCCGCCACCCACAACGGGTTCCTCGCCGAGCAGGCGCTGGCGATCCGCACGCGGCTCTCGGCCTTCCGCCGCACCCAGCTCCGCCAGGGCGACCGCATCCGGCATTCCCATGGCGAGCACGGCGCGATCCTCGCCGCGATCGCGGAGGGCGACGGCGAGGCGGCGGCGCGGCGCATGCGGGCGCATATGCTCAACGCCGCCGGTGCGCTCGGACGCTACATCGCCGAACACGCCTGACGGGTGAGACCCGGCTCAGCCGGCGGCGCGGCCCTCGGTGATCCGGCGGAGGTGGTCCAGGATCTCCCGGCGCTGCTCGGCGCGGTCGAGGGTCGCCCAGAGGCGCAGCAGCTCGACGCTCTCGGCGATCCGGTCGCCCTCCTCGCAGCCACCGAAGAACGCCGTCGCCGGGATGCCGAGCGCCGTCGCGAGTTCCTTGAGCACCGGGTTCCCGGGGCGCCCCGTCTCGTCGTCCGCTGTCAACGCGTTCCCCTACGAGTCTTTCGTTCCGGCCGGGAGGCGTCGGCCGGCATCGCCCGGCGCCGACCGCCCGGCAAAGCTTCCACGGAAACCGGCGCTCCCGGCAAGGGGCGATGGTCGGTTCCCGTGACACCGAAGCGGCTGGTGCCGGCTCAGCCTTCCTTGAAGCCGTATTCCGGCACGCCGTCCTCGCTGCCGTAATACTTGTAGGGCAGGAACTTGCCCGACATGCCGAGCTTGACGCGGTCGCCCTTGTTGTTGGCCTCGCGCTCCATGGTCATGTTGAAGTCGATCGCCGACATGATGCCGTCGCCGAACTCCTCCTGGATCAGCTCCTTGAAGGTGGTGCCGTAGACCATCACCAGCTCGTAGAACCGGTAGATCAGCGGGTCGGTCGGCGGCAGCGAGGGGATCGAGCCGCGATAGGGCGCCTCGTTCAACATCCGCTCCTCGGATTCGGTGAGCCCGAACAGGGCGGCGGCCTTGGCGGCCTGCGCCTTCGGCAGCTTCATCTGACCCATGCAGGCGGCGGTGATCAGGATCGGCGACAGGCCGCCGATCTCGTCCTGGATGAACTTCCAGGTCCAGCCCTTGTCGCGCTTGATGTCGAGGAGCTTTTCAGTGAGGTCTTCGCGCTTCATGTCGGACATCCCTCGGGCTTGCAGGATCGGTCTGGCTCGGCGATCGAGCCGGGCCGGCCACGCGCTTGCGCAAGCGATGTGCCAGCCGGACGCCTTCCAAAAAGCTTCGCTGAGACAGAGCTTTGGCCCACGATGGGCGGATCACGAGATTTCGTGTACCATGACATCTCGTGGCCATACCACGAGATGTCGTAGCGGGTGCGGTGACTGCCTTGGGTGATGCGACCGACGATCTCGGACCCGTCTTCGAGCAGCACCGCGAGGCGATGCTGGTGATCGAGCCGGAGGCCGACCGGATCGTCGACGCCAACCCCGCTGCAGCCCGGCTGCTCGGCTACGACCGGGCGGCGCTCCGCGCGATCGCGGCGAGCGCGTTGCATCCCGGCCAGCGGACGGCGCTGATCGTGTTCACGGAAGCCGCCTTCGCCAACGGGCAAGGGTGGTCGCAGGCGCTGGAACCGCGCCACGCGGACGGGCGCAGCCTACGCCTGGAATATGCCGGGAGCCCGCTCGCCGGCGACCCGCTGCGGCTGCTCGTGACCCTGTCCGACCTCGAGGCCCGCGGGCGCCGGGTCGTCGACGGGCAGGCCGACGACCACATGCGGGCCGGCGTCGCCGAATGGCAGCGGGTCGAGCGGATCTTCCGCGACATCGAGCGCGAGAACCAGCTGATCCTGCGCGCCGCGGGCGAGGGCATCTACGGCGTCAACGCCGACGGGGCGACCACCTTCGTCAACCCGGCGGCCGAGCGCATGCTCGGCTGGCGCGCCGCCGACCTCGTCGGCAAGGACATGCACGCCACCGTGCACCACACCCATCCCGGCGGCACGCCCTACCCGCACCGCGACTGCCCGATCTACGCGGCCTTCCGCGACGGCGCGGTGCATCAGGTCGAGGACGAGGTGTTCTGGCGGCGCGACGGCACCGCGTTCCCGGTCTCGTACACTTCGACGCCGATCCGGGACCGCGGGCGGCTGCTCGGCGCCGTCATCGTGTTCCGGGACATCAGCCAGCGGCGCGAGGCCGAGGAGCGGCTGCGCAGCGCGCTGGCCGAGGTCGACTCCCTGCGCGAGCGGCTGGAACTGGAGAACGCCTACCTCAAGGAGGAGATCCGGCAGGAGCGCCACCACCAGGGCATCATCGGCCGCTCGCCGGCCATCGCGGCGACGCTGCGGCAGGTCGACCTCGTGGCCGGCACCGACGCCACCGTGCTCGTCACCGGGGAATCCGGCACCGGCAAGGAGTTGATCGCGCGGGCGATCCACGAAGCCAGCCGCCGACGCGACCGGCCGATGATCCGCGTGAACTGCGCCGCCGTGCCGCGCGAGCTGTTCGAGAGCGAGTTCTTCGGCCATGCCCGAGGCGCCTTCACCGGCGCCCTGCGGGATCGCGTCGGACGCTTCGAGCTCGCCGACGGCGGCACGCTGTTCCTCGACGAGGTCGGCGAAATCCCCCTCGACCTCCAGGGCAAGCTGCTTCGGGTGCTGCAGGAGCGCTCGTTCGAGCGCGTCGGCGAGGCGCGCACCCGCGCCGTCGACGTCCGCCTCGTCGCCGCCACCAACCGCGACCTGCGCGAGGAGGTGCGCCGGGGGCGGTTCCGCGAGGACCTGTACTTCCGCCTCAACGTCTTTCCCCTGGCCGCGAGCCCGCTGCGCGAGCGGCCGGAGGACATCGCGTCGATCGCCCAGCACTTCCTCAAGGGCGCGGCCCGCCGCCTCAACATCCCCGAGCCGCGCCTGACCGAGGGCGACGCCCGCCGGCTCGCCCGCTACGCCTGGCCCGGCAACGTGCGCGAGTTGGAGAACGTGATCGAGCGCGCGGCCATCCTGGCCGTGCGCGGCCGCCTGCGCTTCGACCTGCCGGA
>NZ_VRUX01000364.1:0-4315 GCF_008039885.1 Methylobacterium sp. WL103 | reverse complement strand
GTGTCGAGGCGCTGCCGCTGCACTGCGCTCTCGCAGGCGACCAGGCCTCCCAGGAAGCCGAGGAGCACGCCGGCGGCAAGGAGCCGGCGCCTCACGCCCCGGCGCGCAGACGCTCGGCGACGCGGGGGGCGTAGTAGGTCAGCACGCCGTCGGCCCCGGCGCGCTTGAAGGCGAGCAGGCTCTCGACCATGGCGCGGTCGCCGTCGAGCCAGCCGTTGCGGCTGGCCGCCTCGATCATCGCGTACTCGCCCGACACCTGGTAGGCGAAGGTCGGGACGCCGAATTCGTCCTTCACCCGGCGGATGATGTCGAGATAGGGCAGGCCCGGCTTCACCATCACCGAATCGGCGCCCTCCTCCAGGTCGAGCGCGACCTCGCGCAGGGCCTCGAGGCCGTTGCCGGGGTCCATCTGGTAGGTGCGCTTGTCGCCGACCAGCGCCGCCTGCGTGCCGATGGCGTCGCGGAACGGGCCGTAGAAGGCGCTGGCGTACTTGGCGGCGTAGGCCATGATCTGCACGTCGAGGTAGCCGGCCTTGTCGAGCCCGGCGCGGATCGCGCCGACGCGCCCGTCCATCATGTCGGAGGGCGCGATGATGTCGGTGCCGGCCTCGGCCTGGATCAGGCTCTGCTCGACGAGGAGCGCCACGGTCTCGTCGTTGAGGATCGCCCCGTCCGCGAGCAGGCCGTCATGGCCGTGGCTGGTGTAGGGATCGAGCGCCACGTCGGTCATGATGCCGACCTGCGGCACCGCCTTCTTCACCGCGCGCACCGCCCGGCACACGAGGTTGTCCGGGTTCAGCGCCTCGGAGCCGGTCGGATCGCGCAAGCTCACCTCCGTGTAGGGGAAGAACGAGACCGCCGGGATGCCGAGGCGCGCGGCGCGCTCGGCGTCGCGCACGATCTCGTCGACGCTCAGGCGCTCGACGCCGGGCATGGAGGCGATCGGCTCGCGCCGCCCGGTGCCCTCGATCACGAACATCGGCCAGATCAGGTCGTCGACTGTCAGCGTATGCTCGCGCACGAGGCGCCGCGACCAGTCGGCCTTGCGGTTGCGCCGCGGGCGCTGGGTGATCTTCAGGCCGGCGGCGCGGGAATCCTCGCGCGCGGTCTCCACGGCGAGGGGGCGCGGCCGGGGCGTGTCGTCGGACGGATGTTCGCGGGACATGGGATCGCGTTCGCTGTGATCGGTTCGCGGGTGGCGCGGCCTAGCACAAGTGCCCGAGCCGGCGAAGCCCGGCGCGTTGACGCGAGCGCCCGGTCGGCCTCTAACCGCGCAACGATCGCGTGGACGGGAACGGAGCGGGCACATCGTGAGCGGAGCCGAAGCGGCCAACGACGAGATCCGGTTCGAGCGGCGGGGCGCGCTCGGCCTCGTCACCCTCGACCGGCCGAAGGCCCTGAACGCGCTCTCCCTCGGGATGATCGACGCGTTGCACGCGCAGCTCGACGCCTGGGCGGCGGATGCCGGCGTCACCCGCGTGGCGATCCGTGGCGCGGGCGGCCGGGCCTTCTGCGCCGGCGGCGACATCCGCCACATCTCCGCCTGCGGCAAGGCCGGGCGGTTCGACGACGTGTTCGCGTTCTGGCAGGCCGAGTACCGCCTCGTCGCGCGCATGCAGCGCTACGAGAAGCCGGTCGTCGCGCTGATCGAGGGCGTGGTGATGGGGGGCGGCGTCGGCATCTCCCTGCACGGGGCGCACCGCGTGGCTTGCGAGAGCTACGTCTTCGCCATGCCGGAGGTCGGCATCGGCCTGTTTCCGGACGTGGGCATGACCTACGCCCTGCCCCGGCTTCCGGGACGGATCGGTACCTATCTCGCCCTCACCGGCAGCCGGGTCGGTCCCGGCGACGCCCTCGCGATCGGCCTCGCCACCGCCTACGCCCCGGCGCAGGGCTTCGAGGCGATCCTCGACCGGCTGTCCGACGGCGGACCGGTCGCCGACGCGATCGGGACCGGCGCCCCGCTTCCCCCGACCGGTCCGCTCGTGGCCGAGCGCAGCCTGATCGACGACGCGTTCGCCGCCGACGACGTGGCCGACATCCTCGGCCGCCTCGACGTCGCGGCGTCGGCCGGCTCGACCTTCGCCGCCGAGACCGCGGCGCTGATCCGCACCCGCTGCCCGACGAGCCTGTGCATCGCCCGCGAGCAGATGGCCCGCGGGCCCGCGCTCGACTTTCCCGCGGCCGTGCTCACCGAATACCGCCTCGTCACCCGTCTGATGCGCGGCCACGACTTCTTCGAGGGCGTGCGCGCGGTGCTGATCGACAAGGACGGACGACCGGATTGGCGGCCGGCGACCCTGGAGGCGGTCGACCGCGACGCGGTGCGCGCCGCCTTCGGCCCGACTGAGCGGCCGGAGCCGCGGTTCTCCTAATGCGCAAGGTCGGACGGATCACCCGCGGCAGCGCGGTCGGCGACGCGCCGGGCGACCGCATCGAGCGGCGCGCGGCCGCGCCCAAGAGCACCTGGGACACGGTGCTGGTCTGGTTCATGCGCCTGACCGCGCTGGCCTGGCTCGCCAAGAGCGTGTTCTCGTTCGCGACGATCCTCGACGTGGTGCCGGGGCATCGCCCGTTCGCGCTGGAGCCGTTCGGCCGGCAGGCGGCGCTGATCTACTTCGCGGTGATCGACGCCAACGCCGCGATCGGCCTGTGGCTCACCAGCGCCTGGGGCGGCGTCGTCTGGCTGCTGGCGGTGACCTCGATGCTGACGCTCGCCGTCCTCACACCGCAGCTTCTGCAGACGCCGCTGGCGCTGGTCTTGGCCGAGTCCAGTATCGTAGTGATCTACTTCGTATTCTCTTGGCTTGCGGCGCAGGAGGCGCGGTAAACGAGAGGTTATTCGGATCGCTTCACTTTGCATTTACCGACAGAAGTAAATCGCGAATTCATCGTGTCTCTTAGAGCGCCTTTCATCTCCGCCGCCTAGGTTCACCCCATGAGCGGCGCCGGACAGCAGATGTTCCGGCAGAACCACCGGATGAGGCACACGATGAAGTCCCAGGCCGTCAAGATCTCGGAGACCACCGCCGCCCCCGAGACCGGGGTCGTGACCGGCTCGTATCTCGAGGCGCTCCACCTCGTCGAGCGCCTGCATCGCCGCCTGCTCGACGTGATCAAGGACGAGTTCGAGCGTCGCGGCCGCGAGGACGTCAACAGCGTCCAGGCGCTGCTGCTCTACAACATCGGCGACAAGGAGCTCACCGCGAGCGAGCTGCGCACCAAGGGCTACTATCTCGGCTCGAACGTCTCCTACAACGTCAAGAAGCTCGTCGAGGCCGGCTACCTCCACCACGCCCGGTCGAAGACCGACCGCCGCTCGGTGCGCATCAGCCTCACCGACAAGGGCCGCATGGTCCACGACATCATCCAGGGCCTCTACGACAAGCACGCCCGCACCATCCAGCCGATCGGCGGCATCTCGGACGACGACTTCGGCCGGCTCAACGTCGCGCTCGGTCGCCTGGAGCGGTTCTGGACCGACCAGATCCGCTACCGCCTCTGAAACTTGCCGACACCGAGGACGACGAAGCCGGCCGCCCGCGAGGGACGGCCGGCTTTTTCGTTTTTGCGCGACGCAAACGAAAAACGCCGCCCCCGAGGGAGCGGCGTTCCGTCGACCGGCCGCGTTCGCAGCCGACCGGTGCTCAGTTGAAGGTGTCGATCTCGGCCGACTCGTAGCTGGTGACTTCCATGCCGACGCAGATCTCGGAAACGACGGGGGCGGACCAAGCCATGTGAATTCTCCTGAACGGAAAGAGGTGGGAAACGGCGTCGTGCCGGCTCGCGAGCGAGCCGGTCATCGGCTCAGTTGAAGGTGTCGATCTCGGCGGACTCGTAGCTCGTCACTTCCATGCCGACGCAGACTTCCTGAACGATGGGGGCGGACCAGGCCATGGCGTTTCTCCTCGTGAACTTCGATGACCGGAAGATAGGCGATACCTTGGGCGCAATACAAGCGGGCGCTACACTTATATTTCTCATAAGATCGAAGCCCGACCTGCCGATCCGGTGCGCCTTCACCCTGTTCGAGCCAAAATTGCGTGCCTGATCAGACATATGGTGCCGATCGCCCACGATCGCCAGCCCGGGCGGCCGAACCCCGTCGCCCCCCGATCCGACGCCGCCATCCTTTCGCTTGACGGGTCGCGGCGCCGGGCGCACAGGCTGGCGCGCGGTGAGCCGGGCTTCGGTGACCGCATGCGCCCTTCCCACGAAGATCCCGATGCCCAGCGACACGCCAGACCGATCGTCCGAGCCGTGCCCGGCCGCACGTCGCGATCCCGCCTGAGGTCCTGAGGGGCCCGCGCCGGGC
>NZ_VRUX01000363.1:0-4317 GCF_008039885.1 Methylobacterium sp. WL103 | reverse complement strand
CCCCGTTCCCGGCCCCGTCAGCCGAGGCGCTCGCCCGCGCCGCCGACCTGTCCGAGGGCTCGGTGGCCCGGGCGGTGGCGATGCTCGACCCGGCGATGCAGGGGCTGGTCGCCGAGATGGAGACCCTGCTGTCGCGCGCCGGGCATCCGGATTGGGGCCGCGTCCTCAAGCTCGCCGACAAGCTCGCCGGGCGCGAGGCCGAGCCCCTGTTCGCAGCCGGGCTGGAGACCGTCGAGCGCTTCGTCTCGGCCGAGCTCCATCGCCGCCGGGCGGAGCCGCCGGCCCGCCTTGCGGCCCTGGTCGAGGTGTGTGAGAAGTTCGGCCGTACGGCGCGCGAGGCCGCGACCTACAATCTCGATCGCCGGCCCGTGGTCCTGTCGCTGTTCGCGGACCTCGCCGGCGCCGTGCGGACCGGCTAGAGCATCGTCCCGACGGATCGGCGCCGATCCCTCAGAGCCGTGTATCCGGGAATGTCCGACGTGACCGCCAAAACCTTCAGCATCACCACGGCGATCTCGTATCCCAACGGTGCGCCGCATATCGGCCACGCCTACGAGGTGGTCGCCACCGACGCGATCGCCCGCTTCAAGCGCCTCGACGGCTACGACGTGCTGTTCACCACCGGCACCGACGAGCACGGCCTCAAGATCCAGCAGACGGCGTCGCGCGCGGGCACCACGCCGCGGGCCTTCGTCGACGGCATGGCGGCCCGCTTCCAGGCGGTGGCCGACCGCCTCGACTGCGCCTACGACCGCTTCATCCGCACCACGGAACCTGCCCACACCGCCGCCGCCCAGGCGCTTTGGCGGCGGATGGAGGCCAACGGCGACATCTACCTCGACACCTATGCCGGCTGGTACTCGGTCCGCGACGAGGCCTATTACGGCGAGGACGAGACCCGCCTGCTCGAGGACGGCACCCGCCGCTCGCTCGCCACCGACACCCCCGTGGTGTGGATGGAGGAGGAGAACTTCCTGTTCCGTCTCTCGGCCTATGCGGACAGGCTCCTGGCGCTCTACGAGGCGCAGCCCGACTTCATCGGCCCCGAATCGCGGATGAACGAGGTCGCGAGCTTCGTCCGCTCCGGCCTCAAGGACCTGTCCGTCAGCCGCACCACCTTCGACTGGGGCGTGCCGGTGCCCGACCGGCCGGGCCACGTCATGTACGTCTGGGTCGACGCGCTGACGAACTACCTCACCGTCACCGGCTTCCCCGACGAGGCCGACGAACGGCGCAGGTTCTGGCCGGCGGACCTGCACGTCATCGGCAAGGACATCGTTCGCTTCCACGCGGTGTACTGGCCGGCCTTCCTGATGTCGGCCGGGCTGCCGCTGCCCAAGCGCGTCTTCGGCCACGGCTTCCTGCTCTCGAAGGGCGAGAAGATGTCGAAGTCGCTCGGCAACGTCCTCGACCCGATCGACCTCGCCGACACCTACGGCGTCGACGCCGTGCGCTACTTCGTGCTGCGCGACGTGCCGTTCGGCGGCGACGGCAGCTACAGCCACGAGGCGATCATCACCCGCATCAACGCGGACCTCGCCAACGACCTCGGCAACCTCGCCCAGCGCTCGCTCTCGATGATCGCCAAGAACCTGTCCGGCGTGGTCCCGGAGCCCGGCGCCTTCACGGAGGCCGACCGGACCCTGCTCGCCGCCGCCGACGCCCTGCCGGCGCGGGCGCGGGCGCTGATGGACGACCTCGCGCTGCATGCCATCCTCGCCGAGATCTGGGCGGTGGTGGCCGACGCCAACCGCTACTTCGCGTCCGAGGAGCCGTGGAAGCTGAAGAAGACCGATCCGGAGCGGATGGGCACGGTGCTCTACGTCACCGCGGAGGTGCTGCGCGCGGTCGGCATCCTGGTGCAGCCCTTCGTGCCGCGCTCGGCCGCGAGCCTGCTCGATGTGCTGGCGGTGCCGGCCGGCCGGCGCGACTTCGCCCACGTGGGGGAGGGCGCCCGCCTGGCCCCCGGAACGCCGCTGCCGGCGCCGAGCCCGATCTTCCCGCGGTTCGAGAAGCCCGAGGCCCCGGCCGCCTGAGCCGGCCGTCTCCGCCGCATCGAATCCGCCGAACGAACCCCTCGCCCAGGCTCCCGGACCGCATGCTCGTCGACAGCCACTGCCATCTCGACTTCCCCGATTTCGCCGCCGACCTCCCCGGCGTGATCGCCCGGGCGAAGGCCGCCGGCGTCGGCGGGATGCTCACGATCGCGACGCGGGTCGCCAAGGCCGACACCTACCGCGCCATCGCCGAGGCCCACCCGGAGGTCTGGTACACGGTCGGCACCCATCCGCACGGGGCCGCCGAGGAGCCGGACGTCGCGCCGGACGTCATCGCCCGGCTCGCCGACCACCCGCGCTGCGTCGGCATCGGCGAGGCGGGGCTCGACTACCATTACGCGGACGCGGCGCCCGCAATGGTCCAGGAGCAGGTGCTGCGCGCCCACATCGAGGCCGCCCGCGTTACCGGGCTACCGCTGGTGATCCACGCCCGCGACGCCGACGAGCACATGGAGCGGGTGCTCGCCGACGAGATGGGCCGCGGCCGGTTCTCGGCGGTGCTGCACTGCTTCTCGTCCGGCGCGCGGCTGGCCGAGGCCGGGGTCGAGCTCGGCCTCTTCGTCTCGTTCTCGGGGATCGTCACCTTCCGCCGCTCCACCGCGTTGCGCGACATCGCCAGGCAGGTGCCGCACGATCGCATCCTGGTGGAGACCGACGCGCCGTTCCTCGCCCCCGAGCCGCATCGCGGGCGGACCAACGAGCCGGCCTACACCGCCGACACCGCGCGATCGCTTGCCGCAACCCTCGGCCTCGACGCGGAGGCCTTCGCGCGCCTCACCAGCGCGAATTTCCATCGCCTGTTCGCCAAGACGCAGCCGAAGGCAGGCGCGCCCGCGTGACAACCGGCGCCGTCCTCGGATACCACCCGAGCCGGAGGTCCGGATGGCGACGCTGACTTTGCGCATCCTCGGTTGCGGCTCGTCCGGCGGCGTGCCCCGCGTCGGCTACGGCTGGGGCGCCTGCGACCCGCGCGACCCGAAGAACCGCCGCCGCCGCTGCTCGATCCTCGTCGCGCGCCGGGAGGCCGACGCCGCCACGACGCTCCTCATCGACACCTCGCCGGACCTGCGCGAGCAGCTGCTCGACGCGGGCGTGACGCGGCTCGATGCGGTGCTGTTCACCCATGCGCATGCCGACCACACCCACGGCATCGACGACCTGCGCCCCCTGGTGATCCAGATGCGCGCGCGCATCCCGGTCCACGCCGACGCGCTGACGAGCGACCTGCTCCGGGCACGCTTCGGCTACTGCTTCACGACGCCGCCGGGCAGCGCCTACCCGCCGATCCTCGAGCTTCGCGACCTGCCGCACCACGAGACCGTCGCGGTGCAGGGGCAGGGCGGGGCGATCGAGGCGGAGGCGTTGCCGGTGGAGCACGGCAACGAGGCGGCCCTCGGCTTCCGTCTCGGGCCGGCCGCCTACATCCCGGATCTCAGCCTGCTGCCGGACGCGTCGCGCGCGCGCCTCCACGACCTCGACCTGCTGATCATCGATGCCCTGCGCGAGACCCCGCACCCGACCCACTATTCGGTCTCGGAGGCGCTGGCGCTGATCGACGACGTGCGCCCGCGCCGCGCGATCCTCACCAACCTGCACACCGACCTCGACCACGCGACCCTGGCGGCCAAGCTCCCGCCCGGCGTGGTGCCCGCCTACGACGGGCTGACCGTGACCCTCGACCTGCCCGCTTAGAACGGCTCGACGCCGAAGGCGGGGAGGTGAAGGCGCTCCGGACCCGTGGAACGCGGTCACCCTGGCCACCACGACGGTAGAAGCGGCGGGGTCACGTCGATCGATCCGGCAAACGAAACCGAGCGCTTTTGCAGACGCCGCTCGACCAGGAAGACCTGACGATCGAGAGACACCATCCGGCGGCACAGGCCGGATCCAGGGCCCCGTCACATGCCTGTCGCGGATTTTTCGGATTCTTTGCGCCCCCCTGTTGACGGGCGTCTGCGTGGTCCGTATACCCCGCTCATCGGCAACGGGGCGGCGGCGACGCGGACCTTTCGGAGCCGGTATCACCTCCGATGGATTGGCTGGGCAGGCCGGTGAAAACCGGACGCTCTGCTGTTTTTGTCGGTTGTGAGTGTCGGGTCCGGATTTCAGCGCTGCTGAAAACGGGGTTGACAGGGGGTCTGGGCGGGCTTAGACGCCTCCCACCGCTGAGGCGGACCACCGAGTGGTTGGTTCGGTATCACGGTTCTCCAAGACGGGCAAGGTGGTTTGGGGTTGATAGCCCTGGATTTTTGTTCGCCCC
>NZ_VRUX01000362.1:0-4329 GCF_008039885.1 Methylobacterium sp. WL103 | reverse complement strand
CTGTTCTGCCTCGCGATGATGTTCTACGCGATCAACCCGGTGTTCCAGATGCGGCGCCGCGATCACCGGCAGGGTCCGGCGGCGGATCTGGAACACCGGGTTGATCGCGTAGAACATCATCGCGAGGCAGAACAGGCCGGGGATCAGCAGCAGCGCGTAGAGCGCGAACGGCCCGCGATAGGCCTCCGGCACCACCAACGCCTCCAGCGCCGGCAGCACCGCCCAGAACCCGACGGCGCAGGGCAGCAGCAGCGCGTAGACGGTGGCCGCGTTGGCCGCGACCTGCCGTTCGGCCGCCGCGCGGCCGTGCTGCTCCTCGGCCCGCACCGCGAGCTGGAACAGCAGCAGGTCGAGGGCCGTGCCGAGCATGGTGAGGCTGCGCGCGGTCACGTCGGCGGCGAGCGCGAAGTAGCCGGCTTCGGCGAAGCCGGCCTGCGCGGCGATGGTGCCGCGGTTGAGGAACGGTAGCAGCTGGTAGACGGCGTTGGCCGCGATCAGGGGCAGGCCGTAGCGCAGGAACAGGCTCCAGGTCTCGCGCCGGCGATGGTGCTCCACCGCCGAGGCCGGGTCGCGCAAGGGGTGGCGCAGGATCAGCACGGCGAGGAGCTGGCTCACTCCGGCGGCGGCGAGCACCCAGGCCGGCTGGCGCAGGTACCAGGCGGCCGCGGCCATCATGGCGAAGGCGATCACGTTCTTCACCGCGACCAGCCCGAGATAGAGCTTGCCGTCGAAGCGGGCGCGGGCGAGCGCGGCGTGATAGTCGAACACGCCGATGCCGAGTGCCGCCAGCATCGCACCGGACAGGATCGCGGCATGCCCGTCCGGCCCGTCCGGCCCGTCGCCGAGCCCGAGGCCGGCGGCGACGGCCGCGGCGGCGAACAGCAGCACCGCGAGGATGGCGTAGGCGCGGTCGAGGCCGTGCCGGATCCAGGGTTCGTCGAGGCGGACGCGCACCGAGTAGAACCGCGTCGCCGACAGGCGCAGCCACTCGAACAGGACGGTGGTGATCACCAGGGTGCCGGCGGTGGCCAGCGCGAAACGCCCGAAATCGGCCGGCCCCAGCAGCTTGGCGATGAGCAGGCCGAGGACGAAGTTCAGCCCGGCATTCATGACGAAGGCGGCGATCACGGCCATGGTCGGGCTTTCACGGGCGGGCTCTCAAGGACACGCGTCGCGGACGAGCCGGCGCGGGCGGGCGCGCCCCTGCATCCGTGCTCTAACGCGACGCCGGTAAGATTCCCTGAATCCGGCATGACGAGGGCGCCCCGGAACGGTTTCGGGCCGGAGGCCGTTTCCGCGTCCGTTCGAAACTTTTCCCGGAGTCCCTATCCGATGCGCATCCTCGTTCCCGCCGCCGCGATCCTCGCCCTCGCCGGCATCCAGGCCGCCACCGCCCAGACCACCGTGATCGAGCGCCGGGCGCCCGACACCGTCGTGGTCGATCGTCCGGCCACCGAGAGCAAGACGGTGGAGACCCGCGAGAGCAGCGACGGCTGTTCCACGAAGACGGTGACGAAGACCAACGACGAGGGCGACCGCAAGACGGTCAGCCGCGAGCGCTGCGACTGATCTTCCGGCTTCAGCCGCTCCGGCGCTGCCGGGGCGGCTCCTGCGTCGCGTCCGCCGCGTCGTCGGCGAGGGCGCGCTCGTAACACCACGCCTCCATGCCGTCCTCGTAATAGCCTTCGCGAACCTCGAAGCGCGTGTAGCCCCGGCGCTCGTACAGGCGCAGGCCGGCGCCGTTGTCGGCGCGCACCTCGAGGCGCAGGCGGGTGCAGCCGTGGCGACGCGCCTCGTCCTCCACCGCCTGCATCAGCCGGCCGCCGAGGCCGAGCCCGGCGCGGGACGACGCCACAGCAATGGAGGAGAGCCGCGCGCTGCGGCTGTTGCGCCGCCGCTCCAGGGTGGCAGCCCCGACGAGGACGTTGGTCCCGTCCGCCTCGATCAGCAGGGCGACCAGTACCGTCATCGAGGGCGAGCGGATCGCGTGGCGGATCGCCCGGCGCTCGGCCCGGTCGGTGGAGAAGGTCGCGTTCTCCAGGGCGACCAGGGCGTCGAGGTCGTCCAGGCACGCGACCCGGACCTCCAGCTCGCCGTCGGCTTGCGGGTTCACGCGGTCACCCGCGACCGAATCGTCCGCCGTCTCACCCCGACCATGATGCCCGCCGCCCGCATTCCGCCGATTCCGATCCCGCGCCCCGGATGCCGCGGACCGGCAGGGCGTCGCCACCGTCGACCGGGGTGAGATGCCCGCACTTTACGCGCTTGGAAAGCCCGCCCGCGGACGGGCGCTGCGTTTTGGCAACAGGTCCCCGCAACACACGGGGATTCCCGCCGCCGCGGGCCGAATTCCGCTTGTGGTGGTGGTGCGCCGTTCGTATATGCGCCTTGCCCAATTTCGCACGTGCCTGTGGCCGCGTGTCGGTTGGTGGGCATCCGGCCAACTGCCGGACAGCCGCCAGGGGTCTTAAAGGATCGATGGTCGACAGGGTGGATCCCTTTCGGCCGGCATCCAGGTGGCGACACCGGACCCCGACAACAACCGGCAGCCGGAGGCGAAACCGGCGAACCCCGCTCTCCACGGGGGACGCAGCTTAAAGCAACGACGAACGGGCTTTTTTGGTCTCGTCGGCCCTCCAAAGGCCGGCACCGAAGAGGCTTGTTTCTCCTTGCCCGGCGTGCGGATGGGAAATCCCGTCCAATCCACGGCAGCCTCCGGGTGCTCGTCGCGCCCGCACGGATCGTCGCGTCTCCACAGCGCGGATCCGCGCGTCGCATCAGCCCCAGACGCCGGCGGTCCCTGAAGGGACCGTCACATCTTCGACGGCGCGCTCCCCCGTGGGCGGCCCCGCGAACCTGTGGGTTGGAACAGACATGACCGATCGCATCCGCGACTTCCTGCGCGTCCGCCGCGACCTCGGCCGCGACGAGGGCCCGGTGATGGTGCTCGACCTCGACGTGGTCCGCGACAACTACACCGCCTTCGCCCGCGCGCTCCCCGACACCCGCGTGTTCTACGCGGTGAAGGCGAACCCGGCCCCCGAGGTTCTGCGCCTCCTGGCCGACATGGGCTCGTGCTTCGACACCGCGTCCGTCGCCGAAATCGAGATGGCGCTCGCCGCCGGCGCCACCGCGGAGCGGATCTCCTTCGGCAACACGATCAAGAAGGAGCGCTGCATCGGCCGGGCGCTGCGCCTCGGCATCCGCCTGTTCGCGGTCGATTGCGAGGCGGAAGTCGAGAAGATCGTCCGCGCCGCCGAGGCCGCCGGCATCGAGGCCGGATCGGTGCAGGTGTTCTGCCGCATCCTCTGCGACGGCGCCGGCGCCGACTGGCCGCTGTCGCGCAAGTTCGGCTGCGAGCCGGAGATGGCCGTCGAGGTGCTGGAGCACGCCCACCGCCAGGGCCTGTCGGCCTACGGCGTGTCGTTCCATGTCGGCTCGCAGCAGGGCAACACCGAGGCCTGGGACGGGGCGCTCGCCTCCGCCTCGACGATCTTCCGCGAGTGCGCGCTTCGCGGCATCGGCCTGTCGATGGTCAACCTCGGCGGCGGCTTCCCGACGAAGTACCTCAAGCAGGTGCCGGGCGTGGAGTCCTACGGCGACGCGATCTTCCGCGCGCTCACCAAGCATTTCGGCAACCAGCTGCCGGAGACGATCATCGAGCCGGGCCGCGGCATGGTCGGCAACGCCGGGCTGATCGAAGCCGAGGTGGTGCTGATCTCGAAGAAGTCGGCCTCGGAGGACGAGGTGCGCTGGGTCTACCTCGACATCGGCAAGTTCGGGGGGCTGGCCGAGACCATGGACGAGTCGATCCGCTACCCCGTCCGCACCGACCACGACGGCGACCGGATGAGCCCGTGCGTCCTCGCCGGGCCGACCTGCGATTCGATGGACGTGCTCTACGAGCGCGAGCACTACCCGCTGCCGGTCTCGCTCTCGATCGGCGACAAGGTGCTGATCGAGGGCACCGGCGCCTACACCACGACCTATGCCGCGGTCGCCTTCAACGGCTTCCCCCCGCTTCAGCAGATCGTGATCTGATCCGTGCCCCCCGCCGCCCGCCGGCGGGGGTTTCCCTGATGCACCGCGCGTTCCGTTCGGCCGGCCTTCATCCAAGGGCCGGCATGACGGCGCCCGGTCCCACGCGTCACATCACGACGGGGCGGTCACGGCCATGATCCAGATCCGGGCGGAGCACCATCACGACGTCGCGGCGCGCGAGCGCCTGCTCGACGCCTGCTTCGGCGCGAACCGCCGGGCCAAGACCTCAGAGCGGCTGCGCGAGGGGCGCCTTCCCGCCCGCGGCCTCGCCTTCGCGGCGACCCGCCA
>NZ_VRUX01000361.1:0-4331 GCF_008039885.1 Methylobacterium sp. WL103 | reverse complement strand
CGCCCTGCGCCGCGCCCCAGACGCCCATGCGGGTGCCGCGCTCGGCCTCACCGCCGGCGCCCGCGAGCGCCATCATCGATCCGATCGCGGCGACCGCGAAGACGCCGTTGAACAGGCCGAGCGCGGCACCCGCATGGGCGTCTGGGGCGCGGCGCAGGGCGTGGCCTTCGGCGCGGGCGGCTTCCTCGGCACGGTCGCGGTGGACCTCGCGCGCCTCGTCACGCCTGAGGCGGTTCAGGCCTACGCCGCGGTCTTCCTCGCCGAGGCGCTGCTCTTCGTGCTCGCCACCGTGATCGCTTTGCGGATCGAGCATGCGGGCGCGACCCGCGTGCCGCGTGGGCAGCGCGAGCGAACGCTGAAGCTTCAGCTGGAACCCCGTTTCTAAGCCGATGTCGGACCTGACCTCTTCGGGCGCCGTCGCGCCGGATCCATCAGAAAAACGCGCCAGGGAGCACAGCATGTCCGAGGCCGCCGAATTCTTCGATTGCGTCGTGGTCGGCGGTGGCCCTGCGGGCGCCACCACCGCCACGGACCTCGCCCGGATGGGGCGCAGCGTGCTGCTCCTCGACAAGCCCGGGCGGATCAAGCCCTGCGGCGGCGCGATCCCGCCGCGCGCGATTCGCGACTTCGCGATCCCCGACGCGCAGATCGTCGCCCGTATCAAGCTCGCGCGGATGATCGCGCCTTCCGACACGGCCGTCGACATGCCGGTCGGCGACGGCTTCGTCGGGATGGTCGATCGCGAGCATTTCGATCCGTGGCTGCGCGACCGGGCCTCGCTCGCCGGCGCCGACTACCGCCCCGGCATCTACGAGCGCATCGTCCGCGACGCCGACGGGACCACGGTCCACTACCGCGTCGGCGACGCGGCGCACGCGGTCCGGACCAAGCTGGTGATCGGCGCCGACGGCGCCTCCTCGCCGGTGGGACGGGCCGAGATCCCGGGCCATGCCGGGATGAAACAGGTCTTCGCCTATCACGAGATCGTCCGCCCGCCCGCGGACGGCAGCGTGAGCTTCGCGGCCACGCGCTGCGACGTGTTCTACCAGGGCAAGCACTCGCCCGACTTCTACGCCTGGATCTTCCCGCACGGCGACACGATCAGCATCGGGACCGGCTCGGCCAAGAAGGGCTTCTCGCTCCGCACCGCGATCCGGAACCTGCGCGAGTCGACCGGGCTCGCGGCCGGCGAGACGGTCCGGCGCGAGGGCGCGCCGCTGCCGCTGAAGCCGCTCAAGAAGTGGGACAACGGGCGCGACGTGCTGCTGACCGGGGACGCCGCCGGCATCGTCGCGCCGGCCTCGGGCGAGGGCATCTACTACGCGATGCTCGGCGGACGTCTCGCGGCCGAGGCGGCCGAGGCTTTCCTCACCACGGGCGACGTCCGCGCCCTCACCCAGGCGCGCCGCCGCTTCATGAAGCTGCACGGGCGCGTGTTCCTGATCCTGCGGATCATGCAGGCCGTCTGGTATCGCAACGACGCCCTGAGGGAGCGCTTCGTCTCGATCTGCCGCGACAAGGACGTGCAGCAGCTCACCTGGGAAAGCTACATGAACAAGGAGCTGGTGCGGAAGAAGCCGATGGCCCACGTGAAGATCTTCTTCAAGGACATGGCGCACCTGTTCCGCTGGGTCTCGCCTTGAGCGAGGTCTGGATGCCGGCCACGGTCGCCACCCTGTCCGCGCTCGTGGTGGCGCTGGCTGGCGGCGTGCTGACCACCACCGGTCCCTGGTACCGCGCCCTGCGCAACCCGGCCTGGAAGCCGCCGGACTGGGCCTTCGGGCCGGTCTGGGCGACGATCTTCACCCTGTGCGTCGTCTCCGCCGTCATCGCCTGGAACGAGGCCGACGAGCCGCAGCGCGTCGCGTTGCTCGCGGCCTACACCGTCAACAGCGTCCTCAACATCGCGTGGAGCGCCCTGTTCTTCCGTGCGGAGCGGCCGGACTGGGCGTTCTTCGAGCTGGTCCTGCTCTGGCTTTCCGTGGTCGCCCTGATCGCCGTGACGCTGCCGGTCTCGGGGCTCGCGGCCTTGCTGCTCGCGCCCTATCTCGCCTGGGTGACGGTGGCTGGCGTCCTCAACCGCGCGATCGTCCGGCTCAACGGCCCGTTCGGAGCCGCATGATGGCGGCGTGGTTCGCGAGCGGACGGATCGTCGATGCGATCCTCGTCCTCGTGGCGATCGAAGCGATCGTGCTGCTCGCGCTGCGACATCGGACCGGCCGTGGGCCGGCTCCGGTTCCGCTTCTGTGCAACCTCGGTTCGGGTGCGGCGCTGATGCTCGCCGTGCGGGCGGCCCTGGTTCAGGCCCCGTGGCCGGTCGTCGCGGGCTGGATGCTCGCATCGCTGGCCGCACATCTCGGGGACCTCGTGCCGCGCCTGCGCAGTCGCGAGCACCTGACGCTTGGTCGCACCGCACAGGCCAGCGCGACAGGAACTTCCGTCTCGGCGGGTGCGTTCATCGCGCGACCGCCAAGCTGAATTATTATGCTTCTCAACTGCGGCATCGGAGATTGGGCATCATGCGTCGCATCCTCGCTGTGGCCGCAACCTCCGGTTTCCTGCTCGGTTCCGCCGTACCGATCGACGCCTTCGCCCAGCGCGCGGACCAGGACCTGGTCAAGCGCGGCGAGTACCTCGTCACCGCCGGCGATTGCGTCGCCTGCCACACGGGGCCGAGCGGCAAGCGATTGGCCGGCAACTACATTCTCAACACGCCGATCGGGAAGATCCGCACCCCCAACCTGACGCCGGACGACGAGACCGGCCTCGGCAAGTGGACGGAGGCGGACTTCGTGAAGGCGATGCACGAGGGCATCGACAACGAGGGGCACTACCTCTACCCGGCCTTCCCCTTTGCTTGGTACACGAAGGTCACGACCGACGACGTGAAAGCGATCTGGGCGTACCTGCGCTCGCTCGAGCCGGTGAAGGAGCCGCGCAAGGACAACGAGATCCCGTTCCCCTTCAACATCCGCACTGCGCTGATCACCTGGCGGACCGCCTTCTTCACGCCGGGCGAGTGGAAGCCCGACCCGAAGGCCACCGCCGAGGTCAACCGCGGCGGCTACCTCGTCGAGGGGCTCGGCCACTGCGGCATGTGTCACAACGAAAATAAGATCGTCGGCAACAGCAGCCTGGCCGGCAAGCTCGGCGGCGGCGTCATCGATGGCTGGTACGCCCCGAACATCACCCCCGACGACCACCAGGGCATCGGCTCCTGGAGCGAGGAGCAGGTGGTGACCTACCTCAAGACCGGCACGGCGCCGGGCAACCAGCCCGGCGTCGCGGCCGGCCCGATGCGCCAGACCATCGAGGAATCGCTCTCGAAGATGACCGACGCCGACCTGAAGGCGATGGTCGCGTACCTGCGGACCTACCAGGCCAAGCAGACGTACAAGTCCAAGGACCTCCAGGCCTTCGACACCAAGGGCGCACCCGGTGCCGGCGTCTACTTGAGCTACTGCTCGTCTTGCCACCAGCCCGACGGCAAGGGTGTCGAGGGCGCGATTCCGGCGCTCGCCGGCAACACCTCGGTCCAGTCGGCCGGCCCGGAGACGGTGCTGCGCGTGATCTACGGCGGGCTCGGCGCCCAGAGCGGCTACGCGCCGATGACGGCGATCGGCCAGGGCATGACCGACCAGCAGGTCGCCGACGTGACCGATTACATCCGCAACTCCTGGGGCAACAGTGCGCCCGTCCTGAAGTCCGGCGTGGCGGCCGACGCTCGCAAGGCGACGAGCACCATGCTCGCCGGCAACGCGCCCTGCGCCGAGATCGAACAGCCGGATGTGGCGAAGGCCGTGGCCGACGCCGACGCCATCGGGCAGTTGAAGGGCCTTAAGCAGGAGGACTTCATCCCGCGGATCGACGCGCTCTTGCCGAAGATCAAGTCCGCGCTCCCCGCCGGGCGGGACGACGACATCGTCAACGGCCTGACGACCGCGTTCTGCAAGGCCGCCAAGCCCGACACCGACGACGTGAAGCTGCCCTGGCACACGACGATCGGCAGCTTCAGCAACCTCGTCTACAGCCAGCTGAAGAATCCCGAGAAACAGGCCAGCACCATGCAGGCCCCGGCGATGCCGAAGCCGAACTGAGCGGCGGGCAACCGGTCGCGGACCGGGCCTCGAACCCACGCAGGGTTCGAGGCGTTGGCCGCCCGCGCCGACGAGGGGAGGTCCGAGGGGATTTCGACCCGTCGCCCGGACCCGCGATCCCGCCCGTTGGACGATAATGACCCACCAGAGCTGTGACGTCGCGGTGATCGGAGCCGGCACCGCGGGGCTCGCCGCGTTCCGAGCCGCCGAGGCGGCGGGCGCCCACGCCGTCCT
>NZ_VRUX01000360.1:0-4334 GCF_008039885.1 Methylobacterium sp. WL103 | reverse complement strand
AATCAGCACGTCCGCCTGACGTAGCTTCGCGACGATCTCCTCGGGCTTCGGGTGCTTTGCCATCTCGTCCGTCCTCCAGGCTCAAAAGCCATACCAAAGGGCGGACCACTTCAATGGGGGCGGACCATGATGACCCACGACCGCATCGGTCGCGAAGAGCTGCCGCTGACGCACGAGTTCCTGGCGATCATGCTCGGCGTGCACCGGCTGGGCGCGAAGACGGCCACCCAAATGCTGGAGGGGACGGGGATGATCCTGGCTAAACGCGCGCACATCATCGTGCTCGACCGCGAGAAGCTGAAGGGCCTGGCGGGGAGCAATAGCGGCTTGGCCGAGATGGAATACGAGCGGTTGATGGCCATTGCCTGAGGGCGCAACGGTTTCGGTCGCTTCGCAGCAAGCTACTTACCCCTGCAGGCTCCGGCTGGCAGGGGCTCTCCTGTCTCGGCGAAGATGGCGCGGGTTTCGGCGAGCGGCACGGGGGCGTCTTTCAAGGCCCGGAGCATGGCGTTGCGCAGAGCCGTGACGGCCTGTGGGCTGGAGCCGGAGCTAAAGGGTGCTTTGATCCTCGCGCAGGATCACGTCCCGGCGCCAATGGAGGCGGTTCTCGATGAGCCAATGGGCGCGCCAGAGCCGCAGCAGCTTGTCGGAATCGGCCTGCTCGGACGTGAGGCTGGTGACGGCATAGGCGATTTCCCGGCCGATCCGTCCCGCCTTCTCGTAGGTCCGCTCGATCCGGCAGACCTGGTCGGCGCCGGGCCAGCCGAGATGTCACCTGGATGCTCCCATAAACTCCCTGCCAGCTCCGTCGCGATCGAAGCGGCCACCCGAACCTCCGGCATCCCAAACCGGACAGTCATGAATCTGGGATTGCCCCGGTTTGGTGGACACCGAGAACGCTTTCGCGTGAGGTGTTTGTCCGATGCCCAAGACCCGTTCCGCATACCCTGCCGAGTTCCGCCGTCAGATGGTCGATCTGGTCCGCGCCGGCCGCGATCCCACCGATCTCGCCCGCGAGTTCGAACCCTCGGGTCAGACCATTCGGAACTGGGTCGCCGAGGTCGACCGCAGCGAGGGGCGTCGGGAGGAGAAGCTTCCGAGCGCCGATCCCGGCCTGACGACGGCCGAGCGCGACGAACTCATCCGGCTGCGGCGTGAGAACCGGCAGCTGAAGCTGGAGCGCGATATCCTCTCTCGCGCGACGGCCTGGTTTGCGCGGGAGACCGGGGTCCTGCCGTCGGGGTCTTCCGGTTCATGAGCGCCAACCAGGCCGACTTCCCGATCACGGTGATGGCGGTCATCCTCGGCGTGTCGAAGGCTGGGTACTACGCCTGGGCCGGCCGGCAGCCCTCGGCGCGACGCGTGGCGGACGCTGCCCTGCTGAAGCAGATCCGCACCGTCCACCTCGGCTCGCACGAGACCTATGGCGCGCCGCGCGTCCACGCCGACCTGCGCGAGCAGGGCGAGCGGCATTCCCGCAAACGCATCGCTCGGCTGATGCGCGAGGCCGGCCTCGTCGGGGCCAGCCATCGGCGCGGCGGCCCCGTCACGACGCGGCGGGATCGAGAGGCGCGTCCGGCTCCCGACCTCGTCGACCGCAACTTCGCCGCCGCCGGCCCGAACCGGCTCTGGGTGGCGGACATTACCTACGTGCCGACCGCCGCCGGCTTCCTCTACCTGGCTGTCGTCCTCGACGTCATCAGCCGTCGGATCGTCGGCTGGGCGATGGCCAACCACCTGCGCTCGGAGTTGGTGCTGGATGCCCTGGAAATGGCCGTCGCCCAGCGCAGGCCCCGCGACGTGATCCATCATTCGGACCAGGGTTCGCAATACACGTCGCTGGCCTTCGGCAGCCGCTGTCAGGAGGCGGGCGTGCCACCCTCGATGGGTTCGGTCGGCGATGCCCGCCAGATTGACGAACTAGCCTCCACTTGACAGAGAGCCGGTCAACCAAATCGATTTAACGATACGGCCCTGAAGCCCACGCGTTTATCCCCGCCGTGCTGCCGGAGCGTTCGCAAGGCCGCCCAGTTCCACTGTCACTCGCGCACCCTGCGCGCCGGACTTGATGCCGCGCGTCGCCGGGATGCATGGGACCACGGTGCGATCTCGCCACGCTCCACCCAGGGCACGAGTCGGATCGGCTTCGGCTTCAGATGTGCCGTGAGGACAGGGAGCTTGGTCAGTTCCTCCAACTGAAGCTTGATCCCAATGGGATTGCAATATCGCTCCGTTGTCTCGGTCTTCCCGCCGTGGCCGAGCAGATCCGCGCGGAATTCCTCAGCGACTCGCTGCTGTTTGAGCGCGTTGCCGAAGTGGTGGCGCACCTGATGGGTCGTGAAGCCCGCCTTCGTGAAGGCCGGGCGTAGTTCGTCGTAGAGCCGGTCGCCGAGAAGGCCACGCGTAGACGGCGAGAACAGGTTTGGGAAGTCCCTCTTGTGGCCTGAGCGGAGCAGCGCAGTAACGTAATCGAGGAAACCCAAACGGACGAGTTCAGGATGGAGGGCGAGATTGCGCACGGACTGCGTATTCTTTACCCGTCCGAACTCGTTGAAGCACACGTGGAGGTAGGGATGCTCACCATTCGAGTTGATGACGTCCTCGACGCTGAGCGCGCAGAACTCTTCCCGCCGCATCCCTTCGTAGTGCGCGAGCATCGGCCCGAAATAGGCCGCGCGATGGAACAGCTCGGGTCCGGCAGTGTGCATGTCGTTCCAGGCGCGGCAGCCTGTGAAGACCGGCAGGGAGAAGAAGGTCTCCAGCGCCGTGCTCGGCGGTGTCGGCCGCTGGTCGCGGCCGCGCTTCTTCTTCCTGGCGCGGAATTCGGTTAGCGAGACGCTGAGGTCGATGGCGACACCCGCCTTCCGGGCTCGGACGAGGGCTTGCCCGAGGAAGGTGAGATGCCGGTCGCGGGTGCCGGAGGCGAGGCCGCGCTCGTCGGGCTTCTTCGCCTCGCTGATCCGGCGCAGATCGCGGATCGAGCGGTGCTTGTCCTTCGGGCTCTTGCCGACGCTCTTGAACAGCGCGCGCAGCAAACCGTCGAAGGCATCACAGTGCGTCTGGCGCAGGCCAGCGAGATCGGTCAGCCCGTGCTCCTCGCGCAGGAAGCGGCCGAAGAGCGTGAAGATGAATTCGGCCTGCCGACAGGTTTTGTCGTCCCACTCCCCGTCCTGACGCTTCTCCGCGATGAGCTTCACACCGATAGCATTAATGGTAACGGTGGATGCGCCCGCCGGTGCGGAGTTCGGCGCGAGCGGTGGTGCACTCGACGCGATCGGCTGAGGAACCGACGGTACCGTGATCGGGTCCGCCACCGCGGCGAACGGTTCAGCAACCCGCCGTTCGGATTCCACTTTGCACGCTTCCGTGCCGAGGGCCGCAATCAGATCATCGTAGGGTAGAGCGTCCGATACGAAGCGGTCGCGCGTGCGCAGTAGAGCTTCACCCAGGGCGCGCAGATAGATCGGCTCGGCTCGGGCCACGTTGCCCGGCGTTGGCAACGCTCCGACGTCTTCAATGATCTCGCGGATACGGGCCTTCGAGGGAGCCAACGCACCGCTCCTCTGCATAGTATCGAGGCATTCTTCGACACCGGCGATCTCGATCTCCGCGAGCCCCGCCTTCGCCATGGCCGCGTGATCATCCTCGCCGAGGCGACCGTTCACGCCCTTCACTGAGGCGACCCGATAGCTCCAGCCCATGGCTCGTTCGGAAGCCATTTCGGCCACCGGATCGAAGCCCGGCTCCTGTCGGGCGAAAGCCGCGACACGGTCGAGCTTCGCCTCGTGGCCGAGGAAGGCCTTCCGGAACAGCGTCGCGAGCTGCTCCTTCGTAATGGCGTCGGGCATGGTCGTCATGAACAAGTCGGCGGCGGTGGCGTCCAACTGGGCGGCGAGGAAGCGCGCACGAACCGGCTCACGCGTCCTCAGGCTGAGCTTCAGCCAATTCGCGCCGGTCGCCAAGGCAAATTTCGCCGGCATGCGCCGCCGCCAGTAGTAGACGGCGCCCCGGCGATGGAGGTTCGCTGCGAGCGCCATCCGGCCCGCCTCCCGTGTCCCACACGTGTGACCCACCTCCGTTGCCCAGTAGGGCCACAGAGATACCCAGCCACAGGAGGCACGAGCGAGATCAAGGACTTAGGAGGCTTGGCTGGGGCGCCAGGATTCGAACCTGGGAATGGCGGTACCAAAAACCGCTGCCTTACCACTTGGCGACGCCCCACCAGAGGACGGCGCTGTCTAGACGCGGATGCGCGGACAGGCAACTGGTTTGCGTAGGCGGCGGCGGTCGGTGGAGCAGGGCGCGATGGGCGGCGGGGTGGCTTTGGTGACGGG
>NZ_VRUX01000035.1:0-18118 GCF_008039885.1 Methylobacterium sp. WL103 | reverse complement strand
CTGTACGACGGCTGGCGCCGGCTGGCGGCGACCCTGCGCGGGCGACGCTTCGAGCCTGGTCACCGGGCGGCGGTCGGCAACCCCGAGTCGCAGCTTCGGTCGCAAATCCAACCGCATATGCAGTCTCAATCGCATTTGCCGTTGCACACGCAATCGCAGTCGCACTCTCACTTGCCGTCGCAATCTCAGCCCCCCCCCGAGGACGCGCGTCGCTGATGGCCGACCCTCTGCTCCTCGTCCTCGCGATCCTGGCGCTGGCGGCCGCCCTCCTCCCGGCTGTCCTCGCCGCGATGAACCTGACGCTGCTGCGCACGCCCGAGCCCGAGCCCGAGCCCGGCGAGGCGGGCCTCGTCTCGATCCTGATTCCGGCGCGCAACGAGGCCGGCCACATCGCCGAGACCGTGCGCGCGGCGCTCGCCAGCGTCGGCGTCGCGATCGAGGTGTTGGTCGGCGACGACCATTCGACCGACGCCACCGCCGCGATCGTCGCCGGCCTCGCATTGGCCGAGCCGCGCCTGCGCCTCGTGCCGGTGCCGCCCCTGCCCGAGGGCTGGACCGGCAAGAACCACGCCTGCGCGCACCTGGCCGGCGAGGCGCGCGGCGCGCACCTGCTGTTCGTCGACGCCGACGTGCGGCTGAAGCCGATCGCGGCGGCCGGGCTCGTCGCCCACGCCCGCCGCAGCGGATCGGGGCTCGTCAGCGCCGTGCCGCGGCAGGTGATGGGGACGCTGGGCGAGAAACTCACCGTGCCGATGATCAACTTCCTGCTCGTCGGCTACCTTCCGGTGGCGATGATGCGCGCCTCGATGCGTCCGGCTTTGGGCGCGGCCTGCGGGCAGATGCTGCTGATCGGGCGCGACGCCTACGCGGCCATCGGCGGCCACGGCGCCATCCGCCGCTTCCTGCACGACGGGGTGAAGCTGCCCCGCCTGCTGCGCGCCGCCGGCCACCGCACCGACCTCGTCGCGGGCCATGCGCTGGCCGACTGCCGGATGTACACCGGCTTTCCGCAGTGCTGGGCCGGCTTCTCGAAGAACGCCCACGAGGGCATGGCGACGCCGGTGGCGCTGCCGGTCTGGACCGCGCTGCTGGGCCTCGGCCACGTGATGCCGGCCCTGCTCGTGCTCGCCGGGTTGCTGGTGGGCCTCTCCGGCGCGACCTGGTTCCTGGCGCTCGCCGCGCTCGCCGTCTCGCTCGCGACCCGTGCCGCCATCACCCTGGTGACGGACGAGCCGGCCGCCACCATCCCGCTCCACCCGGCGGCGGTGGTCGTCGCGCTGGCGATCCAGTGGAACGTGCTGCTGCGCCGCAAGCGCGCCGGCGCGGCCGTCTGGAAGGGCCGCAGCTATCCGACCGGCGGAGCCTGAGTCTCGGCCGGAATCCAGGCCGTCGTGTCCGGGTCGGCGTCCGCGAGGGGCAGATGCAGGATGATCGGCGTCTCGTAAGGGTGGCGCGCCTTCAGCGACGCCGCCAAGGTCTCCGAGAGGCCGGTGCGCGTCTTCACGATCGCGACGACCTCGTCGGCGTGCGCGACCGCGCCCTTCCAGGCGTAGACCGAGCGCATCCCGGGCCGCACGTTGACGCAAGCCGCGAGCCCGTCGCGCACCAGCGTCTCGCCGACCGCGAGCGCCGTCTCGGCATCGGGGAGGTGGTATAGACGAGGAGCGGACGCTCCATGCTATGGCTCTCCCGACGGCGAAGGCGGCACGCGCTCGATCGAGCCCGGCGCCGGCCCCGCGTCAACTGAGGTGGTCCCGGGTCCCGCATGCCGCGCTTCCACAAGGTCGCCTTCGTCGCGAGCCCGACGCCCGACGCCCGCGAGGCGGCCGCCGCCCTGATGCGGCGCTACGACCACGTCGCGCCGGAAGAAGCGGACGTGGTGGTGGCGCTCGGCGGCGACGGCCTGATGCTGCAGGTGCTCCACCGCTTCATGGACGCGAAGAAGCCGATCTACGGCATGAATCGCGGCACCGTCGGCTTCCTGATGAACGAGTTCCGCGAGGACACGCTGCTGGAGCGCCTGGAGGCGGCCCATCGCAGCGTCGTCCACCCGCTGCTGATGGAGGCGCACGACACCGAGGGGCGCAGCCACCGCGCCCGCTCGATCAACGAGGTCTACCTGCTGCGGCAGACCCACCAGACCGCCAAGCTCAAGATCTCCGTCGACGGGCAGGTGCGGCTGCCCGAGCTGATCGCCGACGGGGTGCTGGCCGCGACGGCGGCGGGCTCCACCGCCTACAACCTGTCGGTGGGCGGCCCGATCCTGCCGCTGAGCGCCAAGCTCCTGGCGTTGACCCCGATCTCGGCGTTCCGGCCCCGGCGCTGGCGCGGCGCCCTGCTGCCGGACCACGCCCACATCCGCATCGAGGTGCTCGACGCCGAGCACCGGCCCGTCGCGGCGGTGGCCGACCACACCGAGTTCCGCCGGGTGTCGATGGTGGACACCTGGCTCGACCGCGAGACCCATCTCGTGCTCCTGCACGACCCCGGCCACAGCCTCGACGAGCGCATCCTGCGCGAGCAGTTCGGCTGATCCTGCTCACTCTCTTTGCGGTGCGCCATTGTCTTTCGCCGAACCGGCAACCGCTGCGACGGGAAATGCTCTCGGTTCAAAACACAATCAGCTTGGCCGTGTCGTTGTCTGCCGGCGACCCATTGCAGAAACTGGGAGCGTCCGCTTGCGGGGCATTTGGTGAAGCAGAAACCTATGGCCAGCATGGGTGGATTACCGCTAGTCCGCTCCAGGGTGAGAAATGCCGGAAGCGGACGCCGTTTCCGCGCTCACCCGCAATACCGAACGCTCAGGATAGCCGGGGCCCAAACATCGCGGCTTCGCTGTGAGGCGTCTCCGCGCCAAAGAACCGGGCGAGGTTCCGGCACTGAGCATCCCTCTATGGGCCGAGCCAGTTGGCTCGGCGCAGTGCTTAACGCGGGAAGGTGACGCCGGAAACGCGCTCGCACGCGATCAAGAGTGCGTCCTGGGTCGCTTCGATCGCAGTCACCGGATCGGGCTCTCATGTAGCTCGATGATAACAGTACCGGCCTGTCGAGCGCGCGAGAGCGTCGTCGCCCGTGGCGAGACATGCCTGCGTGAGGTGTCCTTGGGCAAGGTCGTCGGAAGCGCCTTCGCCACCCAACCTGGCTCCAGCGCGTTCGACAGCACGTCCGGCCAGAGGCGGGCGACAGCGAAGGCCAACAACACGTCTTGGAGCTTGCTCTCGGCATAGGCCGCCACCTCCTGCCAGCGACGCTTGCTCCTGAGCAGGTCGTCGAGGTCGGCCCCGGCGCCGTGATGAAGGCCGGAATTCAGGTAGACCAGTCGCCCAGGACGCTTGATCAGAACGGTCAGGAGGTAGGGCGCAATCGTGTTGACCGCAAACACGTGTGGCAGCCCGTCCTCGGTCTCGATCCATCGGGGTTCGCGGCAGCCGACACCGGCGTTGCGTATCACGGCATCGAAGCGGCCCAGGCGATTGACCTGCTCGGCCACTTCCCGGATCCCGCGCATCGACGACAGGTCGTCCGTCACGACTCCGACGGTACCCAGTGCCTCCCTCAAGGCTGTGTCCGACCGGCGCGCGTCAACGCCGCAGTGCTGCAACTGTTGTCGGAACTTTGATGCCCGAGCCTCCAACGGTTGTGGGGTGTGACCCAAAGTCTACACACTACTACGCTCCGACCCTATTTCGACATTGTGAACAGCAATCGTAACTTTCTGAAGCTGCCGATCGTAGCGGCTCTTGACAAATAAGAGCACGATTAACCGTCTGTTAGCAGAGCGGAACGTTCCGCAGAGAATGGATTAAAACGGAGTTTCGAGGATGCATCTCGATGATCGGCGCATCGATGCGTGGGAGGCCTCTCCGGGACCCATCGTTTTGGCCGTAATGGCGCTTGTTGTGCTGGCTGTGCTTCCCTTTGCGGTCTTGTTCTTTCTGAAGGATCTGTTCCTGCCGGCGGAGGAAGCGATCGCCGAGACAAGATCTAAAATCGCCACGGCTCGTCCAAAGCAGCGCTGATCTCGACCAATTGCTGTGTTCGGCGGACGAAGGCCGTCACGCAGTTGCGCGGGCATCTGACGATGCGTGAGTTTCATCGCCGGCAGAGATAAGAGACATAACCCCGATCGTCCAAGGCGTGTCGTCCGCGTTTAATGGAACAGACCTTCGTCGAGCCGGTGTTCCGTACACCGACGAACATCCTCTGACCCGCGACGATCCCGCCGCCGAGCGTTCAAGGGTTACCGCCCGTCACGCTGCGAAACAGTTTCGGGGATAGGGCGGACCCGTCGATCACCTCGATGCCGCCTGTACAGTTCAATGTATGCAGCCTGCGCCCGGGCCAAGCAGCGCAGGGACCGAGGCGCGCCCGGACCACCTGTTCGAACCGCATGTCCGTTAGGGTGGTGACTTCGCAGAGCGCCATTCCGCCGCCGTAGAGGCGCGTGCAGTCCTGAACTGGGCGCCACAATCGTCCGTTCCGGACGATCATGCCGCCGGCAGGCCGTGCGGACCCAGCGTCGATTAATACAGGGTTTGCCGGGTGCGGCCGCCAGGGGCCGAATAGATCGTCGGCCATGAACAGGCCAAGGGTGTCCGAGTGGGACCCCTCGCCTCCGTAGAGCGTGACGAACATCCACCACTGCCCCTCATGCCGGACAAGGGTCGCGTCACTCGCCGCGATGTTAGTCAACAGGTCGCGGTCGTGCACCCAGCGCGACGGATAGGGATCGGCCCGGTAAAGCGAGACGGTGCGGTTCTCGGAAGTCTCCGGGATCATCCAGACCTGCCCGCCATGGGCCAGGATGAACGGGTAGGAGAGGTGGAAGCGCTCCTCAAGCACTGGGGTGACGGGGCCCACCGGACCGTCCGGGCCGAACGCGACGACGGAGATCGCTCCCCGCCCTGTGCGATGATCGAGATCCTCAACGAACAGGTGAGTGGTGTCCTGCCAGCGGAACGGGAACGGGTCGGCGAAAAAGCGGTGGCCGGGATCTGCCAACACCCGCCACGGCGCGCCGCCCAGGGATCCCGTATCCCAGACGGTTGATCCGCGGGTAAAGCGCCAGCCCGTTCGCCAGTGCGGTGCGTGGAAACAAAGATGATAGAGGCGCCGCGCGATCCCATGCGACAGGCGGCGCAAGGCGTAGGCGCTGAGTGAACGACGCAGGGCGGGCGGGCGCGAGATTGACGCAGGCGGTGTCGTCGACGTCGCTGCCATTGCGACTGCCGCGACAAGACCGATCATCACCGCCTCGTAGGCTTCGCAAAGGTTAGCTGCGGCCTCCAGCGACGGCCGGGCGCGGGCGATGACGAAACCATCGCCGTTGGCGATTTCCACCGCGGGCGCTACGCCGCCGAGCAAGGCCTGGAGCAGGGCGGCCTCGCCGGGCTGGCCGTCGAACAGGACGTGCCAAATCGGACCGGTACCCGCGACCTCGGCCGCGCCTGGAAGTACGAGCTGGACGACATCTCCATCCGCCCTCACGAGATCGGTCAACGCAAGGATCGCGGGATCGACGCGGTCGCTCGGCCGCGGCATGGCGCGGGGTCGCAGCGCGCGTTCGAGAGCAAACAGGCTGTCCATCCCGGCGGGCGACGGCTCGTCCCGCTCCGCCCAGACTACGCGCGGCGTCGTGCCAATCTCGCACAAACGGTCCGCAAGGCGGCGATGCCAGTGCCGGACGTGCCCCCGCGGCAGGCACAGTGCGATCGTCGCCACTTTGCCGCGGCATTCAGCGCCGCCCGGGGCGACGATAGACAGGGGCCCGGCGCTCATGCCCGTTTCGGCGCCTCGTCGGACTGGTGCCCGCCGATTTCTGCGCGCAGCAGGCTGCAGTAGGCGTCGGCCATGGCGTCGACTGGGAAGCGACCGTCAAGCTGGCGGCCGCTGGATACAAGCCGATTGGCTACGTCCGGTTCTTCAGTGAGGCGGCGCACCGCCGCCGCGAAGGCTGCAGTGTCGCCGACATCGCAGAACAAAGCGCAGGGTCCATCGTCCGTGGCGAGGACCTCGCGTAGGACGGGCAGGTCGTTGGCCACAACCGGCACGCCGGCCTGGGCCGCCTCCACGGCCGCTAGGCCGAAGGATTCTGCTTTTGACGGGAAAACGAAGGCGTCGAGCGTGCGTAGGAAGTCGCCGACCAGCTCCGGTTGCAATTCACCAACGAAATGGAGCCGTGCACCGCAGCCGAGCTGCTCGGCCAGGGCCTCCAGTTCCGCGCGCGCCGCGCCTTGGCCGGCAAGCGCGAGGTGCCAGTTAGTGTCGTACGGCAGCAGGCGTAACGCCGCGTCTAGGTTTTTCAGTGGGTGTAGGCGGGCGACGCAGCCTAGGATGTAACCCTCGGGCAAGCCGAACCGCGCCCGCGCCGCGGCCTGTGTCACGGCACTACCCCGACCGACGAAGCCGTGGTCGATATGCGCGATGCGGGCGCGGTAGCGCGATGGGTAGCCGGCAAGGTCGCGGGCCGAATCGTGCGAGTTAACTACGATCCGACTATAGAGCCCGAGGCCGCCGAGCCATTGGTCTATGCGGCGTGCAGCGAGCGGAGTGGTGTCGCGGGCGGAGTTCTGGTTGGCGATAACTACGGGGATACCGGCCAGCCTCGCCGCAGCGGCCCCTATGATGTTGCCATAATGCTGAAAGCACAACACCGCGTCAGGTTTAGCGCGGCGGATCGCACCGACGAGACCGAAGAAGAAACGTAGGAATGCGAACGGCGTGCCCGGCCTGTCCTGCGCGCTGAAGTTTACCCCCTCCTCGCCATCGAAGGCGGCGGTCTTGCGGTAGAAGAATAGCTGCGGCGTCTTGTAACCCCGGGCTGTGAGACCCGCAGCCAGCATCCTCGCGATGGCCTGCGCCCCCGCATTCTCCGCCTGGGGCTGGAGGAACAGGACAGTTGGCCCCTCTCGCGGAGCCGCCGGGGAAAGTGGATCCGACCGAGTCTGAGTTGCGTAAGAAGTCATGGCGTCCGTCCCTGTCCGCTAATCAGGATGAACACGGACGGATCGATGGCGACATGGCGTCGGCAGGCCCGCGTGAGGACAATAGCGCAGACCACGGAACATAGGGCGCTTGCGATCGTCGCCGCTTCAAGACCGTAGGCCATGGCTCCGATCGCCACGGAGACGCAGCGCAGGAGAGCGCATGCGCCGGCGATGCGGGCGTGGACACCTTCGTGCCCCGTCAGCCGCAAGAGCGCAGGAACCGGCCCGGCGACGGCGATGGCCGCGACGCCAACAGTCAGCGTTACGAGGGGCAGGTAGGCTGCCTCAAAGGTCGGACCGAATAGTGTCAGGAGCGTCCGCCCGCCGCCACCAACGAGGAGGATGCCACCGGCGACCGTCAGAACCGTGACGCCGGCCACGAGCCGAAGTGCGCCGCGCATCTCCGAACCCCGCGGACGGGCTGCGTGTTGGGCGATTTCCCGGCTCGCGTAGACGTGCAGTCCCGCAGCGATGATGGAGAAAAGGGCCGCGATCCGAGCCGCTGCGTAATAGAGCCCGGCTTCGATCGGGCTGAGTAGTAGCCCGATCACGCAGATCTCGACGTATTGGTTAGCGGCGTCAAGCACGCCGCCGAGCCAGAGCCGCGTGGATCGCGCAGCCCAGTCCCGCGTGTCGCCTTCGTACGCTACACCGGTGTCATCGAGAATCGATGTCGGCATGCCGCGCACTGCTCTCGCGATGCTGATTACCTGCACCGCAAGAGCGACGGTCAACCCGAAGCAGGCGTAAGCGAAGAACGTTTCGGCGTGGAACGACAATCCGGCCAGCAACGCGACAGCGGCGCCCGCCGTTGGGAACAGGCGCCATGTCACCTCGAAATGCCCGTCCCCCTGCAAAATTCCCGCGACCACCCGAGCTACGTGGGTGCCGTAGACCAGCAGGGGGAGCAGCGCCGCGAAGAGGCCCACCAGCATGCAAAACGTCCATGCTGCGCCAGTCAGATGAGCGATGAAGGTGGTGGCCGCACCGCCGAAGATCCCGGCGAGCAGGATGGTCTTGGACGAGCGCTGCAGTACCGCGCGAGCCGCCCGCACGCCGCCGGCCGACAGCGCCCGCTGCCATTCAACCATGATCACGGCTTCTTGACCGAGCAGGACGGCGGCGGAGGCGAACGACAGGATGCTAAACCAGTACGCGAAGACCCCGAACTCGTGCAGGCCCATTGCGCGGCCGGCCAATGTCAGCATGGCAAATGCGAGCGCCGAACCGCCGACCTTGAGCCCGAGAGCGAGTGCCACGTCGCGCAGGCCTGGGCGACGGAAGATATTATTGATGTGATCGATAGCGACGACACCGACCCTCATCGCGTACGACGCTGGGAAGTGGACAGAGCGAGCGCGTGCATGATCATCACCCGTCCCTGTGCATGAGGCAGCGCATCGGCCGGGGGCTGTATCCGGCATCTCGCTGATTGAAGGTCTAGAGCGTGTTGTCCGATATCACGCAGATGTCCACCCCAGGCAGGCCGATCCAGCGGCCTACGTACTCGTTGTTGGCAGAATTAGTTTACCTAAAATGTTAAAGATTATTCTAAGCGGTACGTTGGCGGGTGCGATAATGAGCCGTTTAAAATTCTCTCAGCGTATTGGCGATTGCTCGTTAGAGCCGTTCCCTGCTGGATTGAGTCGGGGGTGGCGGTGAGGGGCGCGGTCTGATTCGATGGTGCGCTTTCGAAGGGGAGCGCCATGCCGTCATCTCTGTCGGTCGATCTGCGTGAGCGAGTCATCGAAGCGGTTGAAGCGGGATCGTCGCGCCGGCAAGCGGCCGAGCGCTTCGGTGTCGGGAAGGCCAGCGCGATCCGGTGGCACGCGCGCTTCCGGGACGCGGGCGAGATCGTCCCCAAGCCCGCGGGCGGCGACCGGTCCCCGCCCGCCATCGAGGCTCATGCCGAGACGATCCTGGAGATCTGCCGCGAACATCCGCAGATCTTCCTGCGGGAACTACGCGACAGGCTGGCCGAGCAGGGTGTCCGAACCAGCACGAGCGGGCTGTGGCGGTTCTTCGGTCGCCACGGCATCACCCGTAAAAAGGGGCTCTTCACGCAGACGAGCAGCAGCGCGAGGACGTGAGGGCGGCCCGGGACGCTTGGCTCGACGGCCAACTCGATCTCGATCCGGACAGTCTCGTCTTCATCGACGAGACGGCGGCCGCGACGAACATGGTGCGGCCCTATGGCCGATCCCCACGGGGCGAGCGCTGCCGCATCTCCGCTCCGCACGGGCACTACAAGACCACCACCGTCACCGCCGCCCTGCGCACGAGCGGCCTCGTCGCCACCACCTTGTTCGACGGAGCGACGAGCGGCGAGCGCTTCCTGACTTACGTCTCCGACACGCTGGTCCCCGTGCTGAAGCGTGGCGATACGGTCATCCTCGACAACCTGAGCGTCCACAAGGTGGCCGGAGTGAGGGAGACCATCGAAGCGGCGGGTGCCCGCCTCCTTTATCTCCCAGCCTACAGCCCGGACTTCAACCCGATCGAGCAAGCCTTCGCCAAACTGAAGGCCATTCTGCGAACGGCGGCCGCGCGCACCGTCCCAGACCTCTGGACCGCCATCCGAGAAGCCTTCAAGGCCTTCCGCCCGCACGAATGCCGAAACTACGTCGCCGCCGCTGGATACGATGCCTTCGACCCAATATGACCGGCAACGGCTCTAGGCGGCTTTGCGTTCTTTGACACACCGGGCGAACGCCGCGGACGGAACACGCATTGGATGACCGAACGCCACGATCCCCTGCCGGTCATCCTGCAGGTATTAGTCGGCTTCTAAAAGCAGCTCCGACAAAAACTAAATTAATCGCTTGAATTATTATGGAGTTATGTAAATACAGAGGGACAATCGGCACCAACTGTGACCCTGCAATGAAGACAATTCAAATTTTATATTGAATTATTGAGCTACTATTTCGAGGGGTAAGCCTTCCGTGCGTATTTATGACAGTGCCATCAGGTCGCAAGAACTCATTCGCCCCGTTTGATAACTCCCCGCGGCACGAGTTTGCGAAGCACCGGCTCGTTCCAACGCTCGCGTACGGTATCGTAGAGAGCGAAGTCGTGGTCGAACTGCCAATAGGCAAACGGCCATCCAAGTCGGTATGCCGTCGCGGCGATGGAGCCGACGTAGCGAGCCCGGTCCGAGGCCGGTGCCGCGTCATACACCCCGAATTCGCCAAGATAAATCGGACGGCGCACTGCCCGCGCCCAGGCGCCGACCTGCTCTAGATCGGCAGACATTCTAAGCCTGTCCGCCATGCTGCCCCACCCGACCGGACTCTTCGACCGAAACTCCGGTGACCAGGGTGCGCCCTGATGGGTGAACTGCATCGGTGCATAGTAATGCACCGTTACGATCAAATTTCGGTCGGTGTCCGGCAAAGTCGGGAGTCTGTCAGCAAGCGGCGCTTCCGTATTTAGTGCCGCGACGATGACTGTACGGTGCGGGCTGGCCTTGCGAATGATCGCGAGAGTATCTGCGACGATGCTGTTCCAAGTCGCCTGGTTGATGTTACCCCCAGGCTCGTTCAAGATTTCGTACACCGCCTCCGGATAGCGGCTACCGTAGCGGGCGACGACCTGATTCCAGAACGCCTTTAGTTTCGTAGTACAAGAGTGGGCATCTGCCTGACAGATCTCGAAGTCGTGCTCGTCAATAACCGGGATAAGACCGGCAGCGATGGTCTGTTCGAGTACCCAATCGAGCCGACGAAGCAGCGCGGGATCTAGCTGATTGGCTGCATCCAAGTATTTAAAGGCATAGAGATTGATACGGACATGGCGGAACCCAGCCTGTGCAATCATACGAAAATAGCGCCGGCGGAAAGGGGCGTCGGTGCCACCCTCCCAAACCCCGTCGTATCCGAGAATGTTGACCCCGGGCCCCATGCGCATGGCAATCGCGTCGGCGGGATCGGCTGCATCAGCTGGGGCAGAGCCCCACGTTACGACGAGTACCGGAAAAAGCACTGCGATCATGAGCAAATATAACAAGCTCGTAGCCCTGAACTTCCGCACCAAATCACTCATTATCTTACTCATCACACTTCAAAGCCCTTCAATCCAACTGACATGCCTTTGCTAACCGGATGCTCGCGCCGAAATTTGCCTCTATGTAACGGAAACAACCTGTCTACACTCGCAAATAATGTGCTTTTAAAATACAATATCATCATGAATGCCGTAACGACGTTTGTAGATCGTAGAAAGAAAGTTTCCGTAAAATCAAACAAAAACATCATAACTATGTAACTAATGATTAGCCGAGCATCGGTTTCTGAAAGCGTGCGAGATCGTGGTACGAAGACCATCCTTAAGCCAAAAAACGCGAACCAAGTGCCAAATAACAGGGCTCCGACCAGGCCTGTCTCCATTAAGATCGTCAGATAGCCGCTGTGAAAATTATCAAGTAGCCAGCCATGCTCCCGCTCAAACGCGTAGCTAATCCAGCTATCGGACCAAAATCCGTTGATTCCAAATCCAAAAAACGGCGCTTCGTCAAAGCGATGCAAGCCGTGATGCCAGATGAAGGTCCGTTCTGTAAGATCGATACGCTCTCCACCGAAAACATAATAGGGTTTGTCGGTGATGTAGAGGTGCCAAAGCAACCCATAGGCAAGCGTGATCATCACAACGGGACTGAGCGCCAACAGCGCAGTCAGACGCCTGGATCGGCTGGTTAGATAAAGTATCGCGATTGCCGCGAGGGCCGTTGCAGCACCGCCGCGGGATCCGGAGCCGATGGAGCAGGCCGCAGCCATGCCGAACGTGGTCAGGAATGGCACCCACCGGCCGCCAGCAAGTAGGCGATAGCCCGAAAAGAAGATTAGGAAAGTAGCGATCGTCCCCAGGGATTGCTTCGACTCGAATAGGCCGGACCACTGCCCGTTATGCATCCAGACCTGGACGATACCAATCTTCGGAAAGGCAAAGACGAGGATGAGTGAAGCGATGGATTGTAGTACAAGACCAAGGGTGACGCATCCGACGGCATCTCGGATGGACAAGCAGAGCGCCATTCGGTAGGCGCTATACGTTGTGATGACGAGAGCAAGACTTTTCAGGATGCTGGCTAATAGAAGCTCGGACCACAATACTGAGCCAGCAGCGAGACTGATGAAGGCGCACGCCAACGCAAGATCAATCACGGGCGCCGGTCGAAGCGCTATCCGAACTTTAAAGCTCGCGAGTATCGCGACACTCCAAGCGATCAAAGAGAGGTATTGCTGTACGATGGCGAACGCCTTCGGGACGAGCAGATCTGAATAATTGCCGACACCCACCGTCGCAGCGACGGTAAGCGAGACTTTTATGACGCCAATAGCAAGGCGATGCGTCGCGTCCTGCCTTCTGCTCGCTCCATTCGAAGCCGCCATCGCCCATACGGATGATTGATTCATGAATTAACCATCCGCGGCTATGCGAAACAGGACTAGGCCACAGCGATCCTGAGAGTGGAACGTCGTATCATAACGACGAGCTCCAGGTGGTAGTCGGCACAAGGTAACAAACGCTTCTATTGCCGAAATTGTGCGCTCGCTTCGATGGGCATGCTGACACTCCGCGGGGCGATTAGGCAATATCTTAACCAACAGCGATCGATCCCGAGATGTAGGTCGCGGTGCCGAGATGACGCCGGGTAGCTATCTTCGCCGCGTGACGCGGCAGCAATGCGTAACTGGCTACGACAGTCTGCGACACTGTTGCCAGTTTTAAACGTGTTGTTCGGCATCGCGCGAATGTCCGCTCCAGGCAAGCTGCTCCAGCCTCCTACGTACTCTTTAAGTAGTAGGATTGGTTTACCTAAAACGTTGAGGATCAGTCTATACGGCACGTTGACGGGTTCGATAGAACGCCATATTAAAGTTTCTTCGCCTACAGCTGGTTGGTTGAGAGGCCGCTTTGCTTTCGTCCAAACATAGGACGAATGCTGCGGACGGAACCGAGATCGGATGACCGAACGCCACTATCCCCTGCCGGGTATTCCACAGGTGATGCCGTCTTACCGCGATGTCCAAGCCGATCGGCCAGACGTGCTGTTTTCCGTCGAGGCGGCGCGGCACTTCCTGGCGCGCCGTGGACGGCTGGTCCTTGCTGTTGCGTGTTTTTGCACCGCGCTTGCCGGGCTTGCGATCTTGGTTGTGCCCAAGACTTATACCGGCGTCGCGGTCCTAATCGTCGACCCGCGTACCCAGAAGGTGGCCGCGGCGGAATCTGTGCTCAGCGGCATCGGCAGTGATGTGGCGGCCGTGGAAAGTCAGGTTGAGGTCCTTGAATCCTCGACTCTGGCCAAAAGGGTTGTTGCCACCCTTGGCCTCGACCGTTCCGGTGAGCTGATCGAGCGGTCAATGGTTAGTATGGCGATGTCGTCGGTGCGTGAGCGGCTCGGCATCGCGACGGCACCAATCAGCGTGGAAGACCGAGCACAGCGCATTCTAGCAGGCTTCGGCGAGCGCCTGCATGTGCGCCGCCGTGGCCTTACCTACGTTCTCGAAATCACTTATGATTCGGGTTCGGCCCATACCGCGGCTGAGGTCGCCAACGCCCTCGCGACGGCCTATCTCGCAGATCAGCAAGCTGTGAAGCTCGATGCCGCCAAAGGCGCGGCGGGGATGCTGGATGCGCGGCTCGATGACCTGCGGAAGCGGGCAAGGGATGCCGAACGCGCCGTCTCGACATTCAAGAATCAGAATGACATCGTCGATATCGGCGCTGGCCTAACTCTTTTGGATCGCGAGGTCGCTGAGCAGAGCCAGCAACTGGCACAGGTGCGCGCCCGCAGCACAGAGGCCTCGGCCCGCCTTGATCAGGCTAAGCGGGCGATGGCCAGCGCCGATGGCGGCGGAACACTTGCGGAATCGCTTCAGTCGACGGTCGTGACCAATCTACGCAATCAGTATGCACAGATCGGGGCACAACTCGCCGAGCTTCGGAACAATCTTGGGCCGCGCCACCCCGCAGTCAGCACGGCGGAGGCGCAATCGCGCAACGTCGCAACGCAGATTCAAGCCGAGATCGCTCGCCTCACCAAGGGTTTGCGCAATGAATTCGAATCGGCGAACAGCCGCGAACGTACCCTGACCTCCCAACTCGACCGCTTGAAGCGGCAGGCAGGGCAGATCGGGCAAGCCCGCGTCCGCCTGGCGGAACTGGAGCGCGAGGCGCAGGCGAGCAAGGTGATACTAGAGCAATACCTGGTCCGGCAGAAGGAGACCAGCGAACAGCAGGGCCTGCAAAGCGCCGATGCACGGATCCTCACGCCAGCCGCCGCACCGTTGAAGGCGAGTTCCCCGAAGACGATGCTCCTGCTCGGTCTCGGCTTGATCGGCGGCCTCGGTCTAGGGCTTGGCACTGCGGCGGCCACCGATGCAATGGCGCCGGGCTTGCGGGCCTCCGGTGACGTGCAACGTGGACTCGGTGTGCCACTCATCGGTGTTCTGCCCCGCGTTCCCTCAGCGCAACTCGGTCTCGGTGGCGTTCGCTTGATCAGCGACGGCCGCCAGGACACGCGATTCAGCGATGCGATCCGTATGCTTGCGCTGCCGTTCTCTGCCGGTGTCCAGACGCAAGCCGGTAGTACGTTGCTGGTGACTTCGGCGGTGGCCGGCGAGGGGAAGTCGACCGTGGCGGAGCACCTCGCGGAAGCCTTCGCGCGCCAAGGACGCAACGTGCTCCTCGTCGACATCGATACGCGCAACCCGCGACTGACGCGCGCTCGGCAGGCGATGAACAGCCCGGGGCTCCTTGATGCTCTCGGCCGCTCGTTCGATCCTGGCCGCTTCATTCATCAGGGCACGCTTAACTCGGTGAGCTTCCTGCCAGTCGGCATGGCCCGAAACGATCTCGAGGCCACTGAACTGTTCTTCGGTCCGGCTCTCGGCCGGGCGATCGCTGACCTCCGCCGTCGCTTCGATCTGATTGTCCTTGACGGACCGTCTCTATTACAGGGTGTCGAGGGGAAACTGCTGCTCTCCCATGCCGACCAGTCCGCGCTGGTCGTCGCATGGGGTCAGACGAGCCGCGGCAACGTCCGCACCGCCGTCGATCTTATGAGCGATGCCCCCGGCAATATCGGTGGCATCGTCTTCAACAAGGTCGATACTAAGGCTTTCCACCGTTATGCTTGATCACAAGGCAGAACCCGCGGCGGCGGTGTCGCTTGCCTGCGAGAGCACGGAGCGAGCGCGGCCGGACACGCCATCGGGCAGTGTGGTCAATCTCGGCAAGGCGTTTATTGACCCATTAGTGGACCCACTGATTGCCGCGGTGCCGCAGGTGATCCTCGGGGGGTTGCCAATCGCAATCACCGACTGCGCGACGGCTGCGGACATGCTGGTCAATCTCGCCTTAAGCCGGCGCGGTGCGTTCAAGCCGCCGGCGATTGTCACGTCGGCCAACGGGCAGGTGTTGTCCCTCTGCGCCCGCGACCGGGAGGTTAGGCGCATGTTCGACGCCTGCGACTTGTGTCACGCAGACGGAATGCCATTGGTCTTCGCGTCGTATCTCCAGCGTCGGACGCCGCGGCTACCTGAGCGAGTGGCGACAACCGATCTATTTCATTCCGTGGCGCAGGTGGCGGTGCGGCGCCGCATCAGCTTTTACCTACTTGGCTCAACCGATGCAGGAATGGACTTGGCCTCGGCCAATGTCCGGCGCATTTATCCCGATCTTGAACTAGTTGGCGCCCATCATGGATACCTCGACGAAGCTGGAGCGGAGGAGCAGGTCCGTCGGATAGCGCAGGCGCAGCCCGACATATTGTGGATCGGGATGGGCGTCCCCCGCGAGCAGCGTTTCGCCCTCCGGTGGCGAGAAGCCTTGGCCGGCGTCGGAGTGATCAAGACGTCGGGCGGCCTGTTCGACTTTCTATCGGGCGCGCAACGGCGGGCGCCCAACTGGATGCAACAGGCCGGCCTGGAATGGGTTTTCCGAGCTTGGCAAGAGCCGGACCGCTTGATGCTGCGCTACCTGACAACCAGCCCACATGCGCTGTATCTTTTGCTGCGCCGGGGGGATTGAAAGCGGCGATAAGGCGCAATTTCTTTAGACCGCGGCAGGGCCGTGAGCATGTCTGATCGCGTTCTGTGACACCATCCGAGCGAGTGGCGGCGTATAGGGTCGACAAACCATGAGCGTTCTTCAAGACCTGGATTGGATCATCCAGCGCGTCTCGTCCGGCAACCTCTTGGCGGCTGCGCTGCTGCTCGGGACTGCGCTTGTCTCGTCATTAGTCGCCTATTTGCGCATCGCCGATCGGTACTCACTGTCGGAGTTCTTCGAGTTCGCGATCCCACGCGAGGTGCTGATGCACCCCTCGGCACGGGCGGACCTGATGTTCTGGATCACCAAAAAAGCGTTAATGCCGTTCCTGCTCATTCCGGCGGGCATCACCTTCGTGGCGGCGGTGGGCTACGGCACCAACTGCCTGCTCGGGGCGATCTTCGGCATAATAGCTCCAGTCTTTGGTACCCCGGGGCCTTTAACGGTAATTTTGTTTACCGGAACCATGCTGATTGCCTACGACCTATCGTACTACCTTTATCACACTGCCCAGCATCGCTTCCCGTTCATGTGGGAATTACACAAGGTCCATCACTCAGCGGAAGTGATGATTGGGATTACGAAGGACCGAGTGCATCCTCTCGATGAATTGATGAACCGCGCCTGGGACGGGGTAATTCCCGGCATCTGTTTCGGAATATGGTCGCTCATCGCTCTCGATCCCGTCGAGATCACTGTGTTCGGCATTAACGTATACATAATTCGCAATATTCTGATGATGGATTTCGTCCGCCATACGCATTTCAAGATCTCATTCGGGCCGATCAATAATGTTATATTGTGCCCGCACTGGCACCAACTCCACCATTCAACTGCCCAACAACACTACGATAAAAACTTTGGTCTTTTGTTTTCTTTCTGGGACCGAATCTTCGGCACTCTATATATTCCAAAGCCGGACGAGGAATTTAAGTTCGGTCTGATTGACCGAGATATCGCCGATTACCAGTCCCTCTCGGGACTTTATATTTTGCCATTGAAGAAGATCGGTCGGCTTTTGGCGCGACAAGCACGCAGATTAGGCAAATTGCGGTTTAAGGGCCCCAATGCGAGCGTATGACGTCACCAAAAATCTGCCCACTTAGAGCGTCTAACAAAACCATCTGCTTTGGTTGGATGTGACGAGGGCGCAGGCGAGGGTCGTGAAGGCGAGATGGATGTCCGCGCGGCGTTCGTAGCGGATGGCTAGCCGTCGGAATCGCGCCAGCCACGCCAGCGTACGTTCGACGACCCAGCGGTGGCGGCCCAGGCGTTGACTGCTTTCGATGCCCCGGCGCGCGATACGCGGCCTGATTCCGCGCGCCCGGCATTCCCGGCGGCAACGGCGGTGATCGTAAGCTTTGTCGGCGTGCAGCTTGCCGGGCCTGTGGCGTGGGCGTCCACGGTCATCCGAGCGCACCGGCGGGATCGCGTCGAGCGTCGCGACGAGTTGGGTGCTGTTGTGAGGGTTGGCCCCGGTCAGGACAACACCAAGCGGCGTGCCGCGGGCATCGACGACCAAGTGGCGCTTCGTGCCCGGCTTGCCCCGGTCGGTCGGGTTCGGGCCAGTCTCCGCTCCCGTTTTTTCGCCGGCAGGCTGGCGCTGTCGAGTGCCGCACGGCTCCAGTCCAGTTGTCCGGCGCTGTCCAGCCGCTCCAGCAAGGCGCGGTGCAGGCTGGCCCGCACGCCCGCCCTCTGCCAATCACGCAGCCGTCGCCAACACGACATCCCTGAGCTGCATCCCATCTCCTGCGGCAGGTACTCCCATGGCAAACCGGTGCGCAGCAAGAACAGGATGCCGGTCAGCGCCGCCCGGTCCGGGATCGGTGGCCGCCCGGCCTTCGGACGCACCCGCGCCGGAGGTAGAAGCGGCGCGATCACCGCCCAGAGATCGTCGGGAACGAGGAACTTCGCCATGCCCTACCAACGCGCCAACCGACGGTTTTCTTAGAGTCTTCTCTGATTGGGGTTCGTGAGGCAAGCTTCTCCTGATCGACGTTTTTGGGTTCCGGCTGTATCGCTCCCGCGGGTCACGCGCTTCTCTTCGCGGTCGGCGCGAGGCCGCCGCATGATGGGGT
>NZ_VRUX01000359.1:0-4336 GCF_008039885.1 Methylobacterium sp. WL103 | reverse complement strand
CGGCGGAGAAGCGGTCGGCGACGAGGGGTCCTGAGAACAGGCCGCCGGAGCCGGCTTCCCAGACCGAGACGGCGACGTAGTCGCCGACCCCGATCACCGGCTCGATCGAGGGGCGCTTGTCGCCGAATGAGGCGAGCAGGCTGTCGAGCGGGCGTCCGCGCAGGGCCTCGATCACGGCCGGCGTCACGTCCACGAGCTCGTAGCGCGCCAGCAGCCCCTCCGGCGTCGAGACCTCCGCCCCCGCCTCGACGGCCCGCGCCGTCGGACCCGAAGCCGGAAGAACCGAACAGCCCGACACCGCAAGTGCGGTGAGCAGGAGCAGGGGGAGGACGCGCATCCAGGATCGCCTGATCGTTTTCAAGGCCTCGACGCCTAGACCAATCGCAAGCTGCTGTCCGTAGCGGGGCGGACACACTCGCAGCGCGCGAGCTCGATCGGCCGCGGCGATCCCCGTTGTGCACATCGTCAAGTCGCGACTCCGACTTTCTGCGGGCTGGACGCTGGCAGCGACACGGGCGATCTGGCTCTCGCGCCGACGAAGCCTTATGCCTGGAAAATATTTCCGCCCCACGACGCAGCGAACGACTTCGGAAGAACGCCCTCATCCATGAGGCTGCCTCTCTCCTACACCCCGCCGGACTTGCAGGCCGAGCGGACCGGCACGGTACGCCGCCGACAGGTGTTCTTCATTCCGGGCTACGATCCCGCGGCACGGACCCGCTATCGCCTGCTGTTCGTGCGCGAGCTGTTGCGGCACGCCAAGCGCTTCGGCGATCCGCGGCCCGACATCTCGCCGGCGACCTTGAGTGCGGACGGCATCCTACAGAGCTGGACGGTCGGACCGGACGAGGGCCGGGTGGCGACCGCCTACGACGTGCTGCTCTGGGACGACCTCGTCGCGCGGGACTTCCGTCGGCCGCGGGTGCTCAGCGTCCTGCTCCTCGTCGTCGGCACACTCCATGCCCTGGTCCGCGGGCTGATCTGGCGGTTCTACCGGCTCAACTGGCTCTACGGGAACGTCGTCATCTACCCGTTCGTGATGGTCGTGCTGCTCTCGGCCCTGTCGCTGGCGATCGGGACCCTGGTGCACGCCCACCTCGGCGACTGGTTCGGCCACAGCCTCGGCTGGCCGCCTTGGGTGACCCTGCCGCTTGCCGTCGTCGCCGGGATCGCCTGGATCGCGGCGATCGAGGCTTTGCTCAACCGTTTCTTCTTCTGGCAGCTGCTGAACGATTGGGTGTTCAACTGGCAGCACGGCAACGGCTGGCGACGCGACTATGCCGCCCGCCTCGACGTTTTCGCCGACCGCATCCTCGCGCGGCTCGCCGAAGCCGAAGCCCGCGGCGAGCGGCCGGACGAGGTGATGATCGTCGGCCACTCCACCGGCGGGCTCACGGCCGCCGAGGTCGCCGCGCGGCTCCTCGCCCGAGCTCCGGACCTCGGAACGGGCGACACGGCGTTCTGCCTCGCGACCCTGGGCTCGGCCCTTCCGATCGTCGCCGCGCAGCCCTTCGCCCGACATGTCCGCGGCGACGTGGCCGCCCTCGTCGCCTCGCGCCGGATCGTCTGGCTCGACGTGCAGGCGCCGCAGGATTGGATGAACTTCCCCGGCTTCAATCCTGTGCTCGACCTCGGGCTGCCGCTCGCCGACGGCCCGATCGCGAACCCGCTGGTGCGGTCGGCACAGGTGCGGGACATCCTGACGCCGGAGACCTATGCGAAGGTCAGGCTCAAGCCGTTCCGCATGCACTTCCAGTTCCTGCTCGCGAACGAGCGGCCCGGCCCCTACGACTACTTCCGCATGGTCCTCGGACCGCAATTCCTGCGCGACCGGGCGATCCGTCCGATCGTGGCGGAGCTGGCGCCGGCGGCGCCGAAGGCCGGCGGCTGAGGGGAGGGCGGCTCCGCTCGAAGGCCTCGCCCGGGCCGGGCGGCGTGCTATCTGCGACGCCGCGACCACGCGATCGAACCGGGAGCCGCGATGCCCGCGAGCCAGTCCACGCCGAACGACCCTGCAGGGTCCCCCGCCGCACAGGTGCTCGTGGTGATGGGGGTCTCGGGCTCGGGAAAGAGCACCGTGGCCGCCCTGGTGGCCGAGCGGCTGGGCTGGATCTTCGTCGACGGCGACAGCTTCCACACGCCCGAGCACGTCGCAAAGATGCATGCCGGCCTCGCCCTGGACGACGAGGACCGCGCGCCTTGGCTCGCCTCGATCGCGGTCTGGATCCGGCATCGCCTGGAGCGGGGGGAATCCGGCGTCATCGTCTGCTCGGCCCTGCGCCGGGCCTATCGCGACGTTCTCACCGGAGGCTCGCGGCAGGTCCGGATCGTCTACCTCGAAGGCAGCCGCGACCTGATCGCCGGCCGGCTCGCGCAGCGGCACGGGCACTTCATGGCGCCGGCCCTCCTCGACAGCCAGTTCGCGACCCTGGAGCCGCCGGGGAAGGACGAGCATCCGGTTGTCGTCGGCATCGCCGACGATCCCGAGCGGATCGCCGAGCGCGTGGTCGCCCGGGTCCAGGCGACCGGAGGAGCCGTATGATGAGCGACCGCGACATCGACCTCGTGATCTCGGACGTCGACGGCACCCTCGTCGGCACCGACAAGAGCCTCAGCCCGGGCACGATCGCCGCGGTGGCGCGGCTGCACGCCGCCGGAATCGGTTTCACCGTCGCGTCGGCCCGCCCGCCCGTTGGCTTGCGCGGTCTCGTCGAGACGCTGGCGCTGCGCCTGCCGATGGGCGCCTTCAACGGCGCGACGGTGGTCGACCCCGACCTCTCCGTGATCGAGGAGCGGCTGATCCCGGAGGCGACCGCACGGGAGGCGGTCGACCGGATGCTCGCCGCGAAGCTCGATGTCTGGGTCTTCGCCGACGGCCTGTGGAGCCTGCGCGACCCGGCCGGACCCTACACCGACCTCGAGCGCCGCACCCTCGACGCCGAGCCGAACGTGGTGCCCGACCTCGCCTCCCTTATGGGACGGGCCTCCAAGCTCGTCGGCGTCAGCCGGGACCACGCGCACCTCGCCGCCTGCGAGGCCGAGATCGGCCGCACCCTGGAGGGCCGCGCCGTCGTCCACCGCTCGCAGGCCTACTACCTCGACGTGACCCCGCCCGGCGTCGACAAGGGCGGCTTCGTGGACTGGATGGCGGACCGGCTCGGCCTCGCGCGCAGCCGCATCGCCACCTTCGGAGACGCGGGCAACGACGCCGCGATGTTCGCGCGCGCCGGCTTTTCGGTGGCGATGGGCAACGCCGAGGAGAGGGTGAAGGCGGCGGCCACCGCCGTCACCGACGGCAACGACGCCGACGGCTTCGCCAAGGCGGTCGATCGGCTGATCCTGGCCTAAGAAGACGTCCGCCCCTGTGGCATGCTAGGCACAGGCTCCGCCCCCCGGGCTCGCCGCCCCCAGGCGACCGCATCCAAGCCGCTTTCCAGCCTCATTTGCCCCCGACCTAGCTTGACCAGAACAAGCGGGAACGGGTCTCCAGGATGCATCGACGCCTTCTCCTCGCCGCAGCTCTGGCGGTCGTGACCGTCCCGGCCATCGCGCAGGGAGCCCGCGACAACATCGATGCGCTGATCGAGCAGCACGCCAAGGCGAACGGCGTTCCGGCGAGCTTCGTCCACGCGGTGGTCAAGCGCGAGAGCAACTACAACCCGAAGGCCAAGGGCGGCAGCGCTCTCGGGCTGATGCAGATCAAGCCCGCCACCGCCCGCGGCCTCGGCTATCAGGGCGACGCCGCCGGCCTGCTCGATCCCGGGACGAACCTGAAATACGGCGTCGCCTACCTCGCCGGCGCCTACCGCACCGCGCAGGGCAACCTCACCCAGGCCTACGGCTACTACAATCGCGGCTACTACTACGCCGCCAAGCGTCAGGGCGTCGCCACGGCGGTCGCCGCGGTTGTGGCCCCGGTCGCCGCCTCCGCCAGCGCCGTCGCCAGCCTGTTCACCGGCGCGCCCGTCGTCGCCACCGATCCGAACCTCTCCGCCGCCAACGTGGCGCTGGCCTATGCCCCGACCGTGGCGGCGGCGCCGGCCGAGGCGGTCGCGGTCCCCTTGCCGCCCCGTCGTCCGGCAGCCCTCTCCGGGGCCGAGATGGTGGAGATGGCGAGCCTGCGCACGACGCAGGACCCCGCCGCCGACCAGCCGCAAGCGGACGCCGCCGCGACGGCCCAGACGATCGCGGTGCCGCTTCCGCCGCGCCGGCCCGATTCGCTTTCCGGCGCCGTCCAGGTGGCGAGCGTCGACCTCTCGGGGCTCACCCTGGCCGCCTCGCCCGCAGCGCAGCCGACCGCCGCCACCGCGGATGCGGCCTCCGCCGACAGCGTCGC
>NZ_VRUX01000358.1:0-4356 GCF_008039885.1 Methylobacterium sp. WL103 | reverse complement strand
CGCCCGGCCCGGCCCGTTCGGCCCGCCTCGGCACCGACGCGTAAGCCGCCTTCTTACAGCGGCACGACCGGCCCCTTCTTCGCCGACAGGCCGTCGATCAGCTTCGGGTCGATCCGGGTATGCGCCTGGACGAGGGCGTGCGGCGTCAGCGCCATCCACTGGGGCAGCGACAGGTCGGCGTAGCGCGGGCTCTTGAGCATCTCGAGGAAGGTCAGCGGCGTGTCGCCGGTGTTCTCGATGTAGTGGCCCATGGCGAACGGCACGTAGCCGACGTCGCCGGCCTGATAGTCGAAGGTGCGGGCCTTCGATTCCGAGCCGAACACCGTCATCCGCCCCTTGCCCGAGAGGTAGTACTGCCACGCGTCGCCGTTCGGGTGCCAGTGCAGCTCGCGCATCGCGCCGGGCTCCAGCTCGACGAGGGCCGCCGCGATCGTCTCCGAGGCGGGGAAGTTCGACGTGTCGGTGATCCGCACCGTGCCGCCCTTCGTGCGGATCGGCTCCTGCGCCAGCATCCGGTGGCTGAACGCTTTCGGGCTCGGGCCGGCCCCGCCCATGCGGTCGCCGGCCAGCGGGCCCGGCTTCGGGCCGGGGAAGATGTAGAGTTCGCGCTCCGGGATGTTCGCGAAGGCGCTCTCGGGCAGGCCGAAGTTCTTGGCGAGCACGTCCTTCGGGGTGCGCGCGAGCCAGTCGGTGATCAGGAAGGTCGAATCCTCCGAGAAGCCGCCGTCGTCGAACACCAGCAGGAATTCGCAGCCGTCGACGTCCGATTCGAGCGCCTGGATCGAGTGCGGATGCCCGAGGGGAAGTACCAGAGGTCGCCCTCGCCGACGTCGTCGGCGAAGGTGCGGCCCTCCGCGTCGATCGCGGTGATCCGCGACGATCGCGTGCTGCTCGCCGCGCGGGCCAACGCACCGATGCGCGGCGTCTGGACCCTGCCCGGCGGCCTCGTCGAAGCCGGCGAGGCCATCGCCGACGCGGCCCTGCGCGAACTCAAGGAAGAGGTCGGCCTCGACGCCGAGATGGTCGGCGTGCTGCCGCCCACCGAGATCATCCAGCGCGAGGCCGACGGCCGCGTGCGCCACCACTACGTCGTCCACCCGCACGCGGCGCTCTGGTGCGGCGGCGAGCCGGAGGCCGGTCCCGAAGCGCTCGCTGTCCGTTGGGCGACCCACGCGGAGGTGGCGGAGCTGGAGACGACGCCCGGCCTCGCGGACACGCTCGCCGCCGCGTTCGCGAAGGTCGAGGCCTATCGGTCGGCGGGTGGCCGATGAAAACGGTTTCAGCCGCCGTTGACCCAGTCCCGCAGCCGTCCAACCGCTCGGGTAGGCCTTTCGCTCACTATTCGCCGCAGAACGTGCGGATTTCACGAACCCCGTTGTCGTCCCCTCCTCGCCATCCCGGGTCGCCTAAGGCGAGCCCGGGATCCAGAACCGCGGATGGTGATCAAGCTTGCGCTGTCGGCGGCTCTGAATCCCGGGCTCTGCTGCGCAGCCCCGGGATGACAGGGAGTAGGAAGACACCAAGCGGCTCATTCGGGCGGATGATCGCCACGCTGCGAACGATCCTCTTGGTTTTCGGCTGTCTCGCCGCCGCCGCGCACACGCCGGCCCTCGCCCAGCAACGCCCGGCGGCGCGCCCGGCCGCGAAACCTGCCGAGAAAGAGCCGCCGGCCCCGCCTCCGGATCAGGCCGCCCCCTACGACCGCGACCTCACGCGCCTGTCCGAGATCATCGGCTCGCTCGCCTTCCTGCGCGGGCTCTGCGCGGGGGCCGACGCCGCCGAGTGGCCGAACCGGATGAAGGCGCTGATCGAGGCCGAGGGCGTCACCCCCGGCCGACGCGACCGCCTCGCCGGGGCCTACAACCGCGGCTATCGCGGCTATGCCGCGAACTACCGCGTGTGCACCCCCGCGGCGCACGAGGCGACTGCCCGCTTCGTCGCCGAAGGCGAGCGCCTGTCGCACGCGCTGGCCGGGCGTTTCGGCGGATGATGCAGCCCGGCCACACCCGCGAAGCATCCGGGAAAACCGCGGTATTCGATCGGTCGCGTTAACCGCTTCGCAATTCCCGGCTGGTCGCGGACCCATGAGCCGCCTATCATCCCCTCCGTACGCCGGGCCTCCAGCCCGCGCGCAACGGATACGACCGCCATGCAGAACAGCACTCAGACCGCCCCGTTCGAAGCCGACGTGGACGAGAAGCGCGCCGCCCTGGGCTACGTGTCCGAAGCGTTCGCGGAAGGCTGTCTCGACGGACTCGACGGAGACTGCATGGCCCAGGCCGCCCTGTTCGCGGCCTTCCAGGAACTCGTGATGACCTATGGCGAGGAGGCCACCGCCCGCTACGCCGAGGGATTCCCCGAGCGTATCCGCGGCGGCGCCTTCACCACCGCGCTCCAGCACTGAGGGCACGTCCGATCGACGACACCGGCCGGTTGCTCGCACTCGGCGCGGGCATCCGGCCAACCATATCAGACCCATGCGAGGGGTCGGCATAGACACCGAGGCCTGACGGTTCAGGCGCGCGGTGGCGCTTCCTCGAAGACAACGGCCTCGCCGCGCGACGGCTCGGTCAACACGCCGTCCCACATCACGCGGGCGCCGCGCACCATTGTGCCGACCGGCCACCCCGTCACCACCTTGCCGTCGTAGGGTGTCCAGGCGCTCTTCGAAGCGATCCAGTCGTTGCGGATGGTCTCGCGGCGCTTGAGGTCGACCACCGTCACGTCGGCGTCGTAGCCCAGCGCGAGGCGTCCCTTGCGCGCGATGCCGAACAGGCGCTTGGGCCCGGCGCTGGTCATGTCTACGAAGCGCTCGAGCGAGAGGCTGCCGGCCGCCACGTGGTCGAGCATGATCGGCACCAGCGTCTGCACTCCGGTCATCCCCGACGGCGAATTCGGATAGGGCTTGGCCTTCTCGTCCAGCTGGTGCGGCGCGTGGTCCGAGCCGAGGATGTCGGCGACGCCCTGCTCCAGGCCCCACCAGATCTTCCGGCGATGCGCCTCGCCGCGCACCGGCGGGTTCATCTGCACGAGGGTGCCGAGGCGCGCATAGGCCTCGTCGCCGTTGATCGTCAGATGGTGCGGCGTCACCTCGACGCTCGCCACGTCCTTGTGGTCGGCGAGGTAGTCCATCTCGTCGCCGGTGGAGATGTGCAGGATGTGGATACGGGCGCCGGTCTCGCGCGCCAGCGCCACCAGCCGCCGGGTCGCCTGCATCGCCACCTCGGGCGAGCGCCAGACCGGGTGCGAGGCCGGGTCGCCGGGGACCCGCAGGTCCTTGCGCGCGCGCAGCATCGGCTCGTCCTCGGAATGGAACGCGGCGCGGCGGCGGATCGCCTTGAGGATGGCGCGCACGCCCGCGTCGTCCTCGACCAGCAGCGAGCCGGTGGAGGAGCCGACGAACACCTTGATGCCGGCGGCCCCAGGCAGCCGCTCCAGCTCGGCGAGCGCGCCGACGTTCTCGTGGGTGCCGCCGACCCAGAACGCGAAGTCGCAATGCATCCGGTGGTGCGCGCGCGACACCTTGTCGGCGAGCGCGGCGGCACTGGTGGTGAGCGGGTTGGTGTTGGGCATCTCGAACACCGCGGTCACGCCGCCCATCACCGCGGCGCGCGAGCCGGATTCCAGGTCCTCCTTGTGGTCGAGGCCCGGCTCGCGGAAGTGCACCTGCGTGTCGATCACGCCCGGCAGCAGGTGCAGGCCGGTGCAATCCTGCCGCTCGCCGACCGTCGCCTGCGCCAGGTCGCCGATCGCCGCGATGCGTCCGCCGCGGATGCCGAGGTCGGCCCGGTGCGCGCCGTCCTGGTTCACCACGGTGCCGCCGGAGAGGACGAGGTCGAAGGGCTTGTCCATGGGAAACGCCTTGCGCGAGCGCCTTGGTTGAGGCCGGGTCACCGGCGGCTTATGTCACGCGTCATCCTCGCGCAATCGCGCGGCCCGGAAGGCCTCACCTCGCCGAGCGAGGCCTCGCGGCGCCGACGAAGGAACTGCCATGCCGATCGCCCTGCTGCCGGACCGCGCCCTCGTCCACGTCACCGGTCCTGACGCCCCCGCCCTGCTTCAGGGTGTGATCACCTGCAACGTCGAGACCCTCGGCGAGGCCGAGGCCCGGCTCGGCGCCCTGCTGACGCCGCAGGGCAAGATCCAGTTCGACTTCCTGATCTCGCGCATCCCCGGCGGCTTCCGCCTGGACGTCGCGTCCGAGCAGGCGGCGGCCCTGGCCAAGCGCCTGACGCTTTACCGCCTGCGCGCCCAGGTCGAGATCGCGGTCGACCCGACCGTCGCCATCGCCGCATCCTGGGATGGCGCCACCACCGCGGCCGAGGTCGACGCCGTCGCCGACGCGCGGGCGGACGG
>NZ_VRUX01000357.1:0-4378 GCF_008039885.1 Methylobacterium sp. WL103 | reverse complement strand
GTGCAGCGCGTCGACCAGCGCCGAGCCGACGACGACGCCGTCCGCGCCCTTGGCGATCGCCGCGGCGTGGGCGCCGGTCTTCACGCCGAATCCGACCACTACGGGCAGCGCCGTGTGGCGGCGGATGCGACCGACCGCGGTGCCGACGGCGCCGAAATCCGGCGTCGCCGTGCCGGTGATGCCGTTGATCGAGACGTAGTAGACGAAGCCGGCGGTGTTCGCGAGGACGGCCGGCAGGCGCCGCTCGTCGGTGGTCGGCGTCGCCAGCCGGATGAAGGCGAGGCCCTTGGCCAGCGCCGGGAGGCAGAGCTCGTCGTCCTCCTCGGGCGGCAGGTCGACCACGATCAGCCCGTCGATGCCGGCCGCCGACGCGTCGTCGAGGAAGCGTTCGACGCCGTAGGTGTGGATCGGGTTGAAGTAGCCCATCAGGATCACCGGCGTGTCGACGTTGCCCGCACGGAACCGGCGCACGAGGTCGAGCGTCTTCGCGACGCCCTGGCCGGCCTTCAGCGCCCGCAGGCCCGCGGCCTGGATCGCCGGGCCGTCGGCCATCGGGTCGGTGAAGGGCAGGCCGAACTCGACGATGTCGGCGCCCGACGCCGGCAACGCCTGCAGCACCTTCAGCGAGGTCTCGGGGTCGGGGTCGCCCGCCATCACGTAGGTCACGAGGGCGGCGCGGCCTTCCGCGCGGCAGCGGGCGAAGGTGGCGTCGATGCGGGCGGCCATGGTGCCTGTCCGTTCCTGGTATCGAGACGTGTGCCGCGCGTCGCGAAGGGGAGCGCGGCGAAGGATCGATGCCGCGCCTACACCATCGGCGCCGGCCCGTGAAGCGGAAGCGGTTTCGCGACCCGTCCTCGTGCGCGCGAGGACGGGCAGAGCGTCTGCACCGGAAAGAGGCATGATCATCCACGCGCCAGCCGCCCATTGTGCAGGCAGGCGGGAATACTTTGCACACTATTGTGGCAGATCAAGAAAACCCCTAGGTCTCGAATCACGGTCGCCAAAGATCGACAGTCGAATCCGAGGACACGCCATGACCAACCCGTCAGAGATCAAGAATCGCTTCCACGCCAGCCTCGAAGCCTCCGAGGCGCGCGAGAACGGCTTTCGCAGCCGGCTGCTCGCCGAGGGCGTGCGCGCGCTGCAGCCGGTGCTCGGCGTCCTGACCTTGATGTCCGAGGTGCTGGACGAGCGCGACAACGTCCACGGCCGCATCGCCGGCCTCGACTGCGCGATCGACAAGGAGGACTTCGTCACCCTGCGCGCGGTCCTCAGCGGCACCTCGCAGCCCGAGCAGCGCATCGTCATCAAGTACGGCCCGGAGCTCGGCGGTCGCAACCTGATCTCGGTCTCCGGCATCGGCCAGCTCTACGCCGAGAAGCTCGTGGCCAAGACCCATTGCGCGGCGAGCCTCGGCCGGTCGGTCGGCAGCGACCTGCAACTCGACCTCGCCCGCGCCGACGACCTCGCCGAGGTCGTGCGCGAGATGGTCGAGGCCTACTTCGTCGGCCAGGCCCAGGTGCCGGTGCAGCACCATGCCGGCACCATCGAGGGCCACGCCCGCTACGCCGTCCAGTGATCTCGACGGGCCTGCCGCAGCGCAGCCCAGCACGATCCCCGCCCCGGCGACGGCCCAGCCCGTCGCCGGGGCGTCGCTGCGTCCTATCTGCGTGAGGACGCCGCGCGTCCCGGCCCTGGGCCGGATGCGCGTTTCCCTCACGCATCGCCCCGGCCGCCGGGGCGCACGGGACGATCCGCATGGCCTCCGCGACCACCCCCGTCTGGTTCATCACCGGCTGATCCACCGGCTTCGGCCACGACCTCGCCCGCGCCGTGCTCGCCCGCGGCTGGCGCGCGGTGGTGACGGCCCGCGATGTCGGCCGCGTCGCGGACCTCGCCGAGGCCGCGGGCGACCGCGCCCTGGCGCTCGCCCTCGACGTGACCGACCAAGCCCAGGTCGAAGCCGCGGTCGCGGCGGCCCACGCCGCGTTCGGCCGGGTCGACGTGCTCGTGAACAATGCCGGCTACGGCTACCAGGCTTCGGTCGAGGAGGGCGTCGAGGCCGAGATTCGCGCGCAGTTCGACGCCAACGTGTTCGGCCTGTTCGCGCTGACCCGCGCGGTGCTGCCCGGCATGCGGGCGCAACGCGGCGGCCGCATTCTCAACGTCACCTCGGTGGCGGGCTTCATCGGCTTTCCCGCCTCGGGCTATTATTCGGCGAGCAAGCATGCGGTCGAGGGCTGGTCGGACGCGCTCGCCGCCGAGACCGCGCCCCTCGGCATCAAGGTCACCTGCATCGAACCCGGTCCGTTCCGCACCGACTGGGCCGGACGCTCGCTGAAGCAGACCCCGAGCACGATCCCCGACTACGCCGAGACCGCGGGCGCGCGGCTGACCGCCACCTCGGAGAAGAGCGGCACCCAGGCCGGCGACCCGGTCCGCGCGGCGGAGGCGATGATCCGCGTCGCGGAGATCGACAATCCCCCGCGCCACCTCGTCCTCGGCGCCTGGGGCTACGACGCGGTCACCGCGAAGCTGAAGGCGCGGCTCGCCGAGATCGAAGCCTGGCGCGAGACCAGCCTGGGCGCGGATTTTCCGCAGAGTTGATGACCCGCGGCGGGTGACCGCTTGCGGCGAGGGAACGCTCGAACGGCGACGCGCCGCGACATCGGGAGGCGTGCGCGTCGCAACCTCCGATTAAGCGCCTTTCCCAACCGATCGTTCAGCCTCGCCTGCGATGGTCCACCCTGCCCGGGTGCGTCACGCCGGGGGAGATCCGCATGGACCCCAGGGACCTCGTCGTCGCGCTCGCGCTCCTCGTCACCGTGGGAAGCGTCGCCTTCGCCTGGGCGCGCCGTGGGCGGGCGGGCGCCCAGGACGACACCGAGCATCTTCACGACCGGATCTGGCAGGTCTCCGAGAGCGAGGACCGCTACCGCGCCCTGGTCGAGGCGACCACCGACGTGATCGTCCAGCGCGACGCGGCCGGGCGCATCACCTTCGCCAACGAAGGCTACGCCGCGCTCTTCGACCGGACGCCGCTCGCGATGATCGGCGCGACCCTCGACCTCCAGGTGCTCGAGGCCGCCGGCGCCGAGACAGGCCCGGACGGGGTGCGCCGGAGCGAGGTGCGGGTGATGCCGCCCGACGGCGTGCCGCGCTGGTTCGCCTTCGTCGAGGTGCCGATCGCCCGCGGGAGCGAGCCGATCCAATGGCTGCGCGCCGGCCGCGACGTGACCGGGCGCGTCGAGTCGGCGCGTGCCCTCGATGTGGCGCTCTCGCGCGCCGAATCCGCGAGCGTCGCCAAGTCGCGCTTCCTCGCCACGGTCAGCCACGAGTTCCGCACGCCGCTCAACGGCATCCTCGGCATGGCCGAGCTCGTCCTCGACACGGGCCTCGACGCCGAGCAGCGCACCTACGTCCAGGCGGTCCGCACCAGCGGGCAGGCGCTGCTTTCGCTGATCGACGGCATCCTCGATTTCTCGCGCATCGAGGCGGGCCGCATCGATCTCGCCGCCGAACCGTTCGACGTCGCGACCACCGCCGAGGCCGTGGTCGAGCTGCTGGCGCCGCGCGCGCAGGACAAGGGCATCGAGATCGCCCTCGACGTGGCCGAGGACGTGCCGGCCCTGGTGGTCGGCGACGGCGACCGGGTGCGGCAGATCCTGGTCAACCTCGTCGGCAACGCGGTGAAGTTCACCCAATCCGGCGGCGTCGGCGTCGGCGTGGCGCGAGCCGACGGCGCGATCCTGCTCACGGTCGCCGACACCGGGCCGGGCATCGCCGAGGACCGCATCGGCTCGCTGTTCGAGGAGTTCGAGCAGGGCGACGGCAGCGCCAGCCGCAGCCACGAGGGCACCGGCCTCGGGCTGGCCATCACCCGCCGCCTCGTCCTGCGGATGGGCGGCCGGATCGAGGTGGAATCGAAGCTCGGCCGCGGCTCGACCTTCCGCGTGGTGCTGCCGCTGCCGGAAGCCGACGACCAGCCCGCCCCCGCGCCGCGTCCGGTGCTGGCGGCGCGCAAGGTGCTGATCGTCGCCGACTCGCCGTTCCAGGCGCCGTTCCTGGCGCGCAACCTCGCCCGCTCCGGCGCGGCTGCCGTGGTGATGCCCAACCTCAAGGACGGACTCGACGCGCTGGCCGGCGTCGGCTTCGACGCGGTGATCGCCGACCGGGCGCTCGGCGACGACGCTGTTCGGCGGCTGGCCGACCAGGCCCGGGCCTGCGGCGTGCGCTGCAGCCTCGTCCTGCTCTCGCCGTTCGACCGGCGCGAATTCGGCGCGCCGGGTGCGGCCGGCTTCGACACCTACCTGATCAAGCCCGTTCGCGCCCGCTCGCTGTTCGACCGCCTGCTCGCCCCCGCGCCCCCGGCCGACGT
>NZ_VRUX01000356.1:0-4381 GCF_008039885.1 Methylobacterium sp. WL103 | reverse complement strand
GCCACGCCCCGGCGCATGGCCACGATGCCGGCCACCCCGGCGAGCCTGCGGGCGGCCACGCCCACCATCACGGCGACGGGCGCTACCACACCCATGATTGAACGCATCCGGCTGATGGCGTGGCTGTCGCCGACCTACCCGGTCGGCGCCTACGCCTACTCGCACGGGCTCGAATGGGCGGTGGAGGCGGGCGATGTCGCCGACGAGGCGGGCATCGCCGGCTGGCTCGGCGACGTGATGGAGCACGGCGCCGGCCGCAACGACCTGATCCTGGCAGCCCACGCCCACCGCGCCGTTGCTGCGGGGACGATGCCGGAACTCGCCGCGATCAACGATCTCGCCCTGGCGCTGGCGCCGTCGCGCGAGCTCCACCTCGAGACGAGCCAGCAGGGCCGCAGCTTCCTCGACGCGACCCTGGCGGCGTGGCCGTGCCCACCCCTCGACGCGGTCGCCGAGGCGCTGCCGGGAGCGGTCGCCTACCCGGTCGCGGTGGGGGCTGCGGCGGCGGCGCACCGCATGGAACGGCCGGCGCTTCTGGCCTCCTACGGCCTCGCCTTCATCCAGAACCTCGTCTCGGCGGCGTTGCGCGCTGCGCCGATCGGGCAGGCCGCGGGCACCCGGATCATCGCGGCCTTGAGCCCCCGCATCGCCGCGCTCGCGGAGCAGGCCGAAGCCTGCAGCCTCGACGACCTCGGCTCGGCGACGCTTCGCCTGGATCTCGGCTCGTTCCGGCACGAGACCCAGTATTCGCGGATCTTCCGCTCGTGATCCTCTGACGGAGCTTGCCCGCATGGCATCGAACAACGGACCTCTGCGCGTCGGCATCGGCGGCCCCGTCGGCTCGGGCAAGACCGCGCTGATGGAGCAGCTGTGCAAGCGCTTCCGCGACACCTACGAGATCTGCGCGATCACCAACGACATCTACACCAAGGAGGACGCCCGCATCCTCACGGTGGCCGGCGCGCTGCCCGAGGAGCGGATCATGGGGGTCGAGACCGGCGGCTGCCCGCACACGGCGATCCGGGAGGACGCCTCGATCAACCTCGCGGCGGTGGCCGAGATGCGCCGGCGCTTTCCAAAGCTCGACCTGATCCTGATCGAGTCGGGCGGCGACAACCTCGCGGCGACCTTCTCGCCGGAGCTTGCCGACATCACGCTCTACGTCATCGACGTGGCGGGCGGCGAGAAGATCCCACGGAAAGGCGGCCCCGGCATCACCCGCTCGGACCTGCTCATCGTCAACAAGACCGACCTCGCGCCGCTGGTCGGCGCCGACCTCGGGGTGATGGAGGCGGACACCAAGCGCATGCGCGGGACGCGGCCCTACGTGTTCGCGTCCCTGCGCGAGGGCGCCGGGGCCGACGCGGTCGCGCGCTTCGTCGTCGAGGCCGGCGGCCTCGGCTAGGTCGCGCCGCGTCATACCAAATCCGGTTGATCCCTTCGGGATGGCGGATTTTACCTTCGCTCATGCGCCGCGCGGGCTTGCCGATACGGCAGCCGCTTTCATCAAGCGGATGCCGTATCAGTGCTCGGCGTTGGCCGAGCGTGCGCGGGGCGCGGCCGTGCCGCGCGGGACGCCGCCCATCAGCGCGTCGAGCCGGCCCATGCGGGCCGAGAACTTCTGGGCGGTCTCGAAGGCGGCGCGGTCGCGCGGGGTCATCGGCTTCCCACGCGCGTCGCGGGCCTGCGCCGAGGCGATCGGCAGGGCCACGAGCACGAGGGCGGCGATGCGCAGGGACGAGGTCATGACCAGCACTCCATGCCGGATGCGGCGCGCCCCGCGCGCGCGCAGCCCGGCCTTCGGCAGCTTTTCAACGTAGGGGTGAAACTGCGGCCAAGCTGTGCGCTGGCGCACCGCTTTGGCCGGCTATCCGCGCCTCGACAGCCGGAACGATCGATGCGAGGTTCGCAAGGTCAACGGGTTGCGCGCGACCGCATCGTGTCGCCGGCTTCGATGGAGTGGGCATGTCGCCGGAATTGCAGGAATCGCGTGCGGCCCTGATCCTGATCGCCGCGGTGGTCGTGTCCGTGCTGATCTTCGGGGCCGTGACGCTGTTCAGCCAGATCGGCTGACGCCCCCGCACACCCTGCCTCCCGGCGCCCGACTTCGCTGCGTCTCGGCCAGGGTACCCTTGCGGGGACCGCGAGACCTCGCGATCGGCATCGCCGGGGCGGCACGACCGTGAAACCCGTCGGGATCGGTAGAATGCAGCGGGGTCGAGCCTGGAGCGCGTGTTGAATTAACTCTCTATTAATTCCATCCTTGGTTGTATGTCGCCGGTTCCCGAGCGAAATTACAACCGAACCGTGGAGGTCCTCCATGCGCCCCGAAGTCATCGATCGGCCCCGTGCGTTGCCCGTCGACCTCACCGCAGCCCTGTCGGCCTCCGGCGTCGTCGGAACCTGGTCGTGGTCGGCCCAGCCCGATCGCTGCATCCTCGATGCCGGGGCCGCCGACGTGCTGGCGGGGGACCACGCGATCGCCGGGCTGCCCGTCCCGTTCGAGCGCGCCAAGGCCCGGGTGCATCCGGACGACCTGCCCAAGCTGTCGCGCCACTTCAAGCGCCTGCGCCGGAGCGGCGGCCTGTTCGTCGCGGAATACCGCACCGTCTCGGCCACGGGCCGCGTGCGCCGGATCCTCGACCGCGGCCGTCTCGTCCGCAGCGAGGCCGGGACCGTGCTGCACGGCCACGGCATCATCATCGACGTCACCGAGGGCGACCTCGACCTCGGCGCCTTCAGCGAGCGCCCAGACCCGGCGACGATCCTCGACACCGCCGCCGCGCACGCCCTCGCCTGCCGCGAGTCGATCGACCATCTCGACAACTCGGAGTTGCGTCTGCTCGTCGATGTGCTGCTCCTCAGCCTCGGCCAGCAGATCGCCGCCCTGTCGCGCGGGCAAGCACGCGGGTCGGCACGCGGGTCGGCACGCGGGCTCGGACGCGGGCACTGATCGAAAGCGAGGCCCCCGCCTCGCGCCATGCACGCGCGGGCTACTGAACCAGCACGGCTTGGTTGCACATCGTGCCGTCGACGGTGACGTCGGCGTAGCCGAGGCGCAGGCCGAGGATGCGCAACGTCGTGTCGAGCACGCCGTCGAGGGCCGGCGTCACCGCCATCAGTGCGGTGGACAGGAGCGGCCCGAGCAGGGGCGGCACGATCATCAGCCCGTTGATCGAGAGGGACAAGCCCTGGACGAGGCTGCCGGTCAGCGACTGCGTCAGGCCGGTCGTGGACACGGTCTTCGTGATCTGGCGCGTGATGTCGTCGTTGGAGAAGGTCAGGGTCTGGGGCGTCGGGCTGGCGATGGTCGCCCGCGCGGTGCCCTGCACGGTCAGCAGCGGCAACGCGATCAGGTTCGCGGGGCGGGTCAGGTCGGGGGTGGCGGCGCCGACCGCGATGCTGCTGCGGGACACGTTGGCTATGGCGAGCGTCGCGAGGCCGGGCTGGGCGTCCACCGTCACCTGCCGCCGGGTCGCGGCGGTCCAGGGGCAGGCGATGGTGCGCAGGGTCGCCGAGGCCTGCGCCGCCTCGACATAGATCGGCAGGGTCACGGTTCCGAGGCCGAGCGGCGCCGTCAGCGTCGTCTCGATCAGCAGGCGCACCTGCGCGGTGTGGACCGTGGCGTTCGCCGTGCCCGGCTGGACGTAGCCCGAATCCTGCCGCCGCTCGCCGATCGCCAGCGTCAGGCGGGTGCCGAGAAGGCCCGGCACCGTCGCGCCGAGGTCGAAGGCGATCTGGTTCTGGCCGTTGGCGCCCGCGGCGATGTCGGCGAGCACGTCCATCAGGCCGACCAGGGGGCCGGCGGCGCCGCGGGCGGGGGACAGCGCTCCCGCGTCGCCGAGGTCGACGACCTGCGCGACGGGAACCAGCGCGCCGGCGTTCGGCAGCGCGGCCATCAGATTGGCCAGGGCCGTCACCGCGGCGCCGGCACCGGAGGTGCCCTGCGCGGCGACCTTGAGGGCGGCGATGAGCTGCCCGACGCTGGCCTTGGCGGCGACGAGGTCGGCGTAGTTCGCCGCCTGGAGGTTCAGGCCGACCGCCAGCGCGTCGAGGAAGCGGAAGGCGTCGACTTGGGTCGACAGCAGGGCGTTGTAGTCGAGGACGGAGAGCGACAGCTTGGTGCCCAGCATCGCACCGAGCAGGGCGTTGGCGACGCCGCCGTCGAGCGCCGCCACGCCGGAACCGATCGAGAGGGCCGCGAACCGGGCGCTCGCGGCCGTGCCCGTCACCTGGATCGGCACGGTCTTGGGCAGGCCGAGCACCTGCGCGAAGTGCACCGGCACCCCCGTCTTCAGCCCGACGCGGACGGCGTTGGCTGGGCTGGCGCCGGCCTGGAACCGGCCGGCGGGGGCGACCTTGGCGTCGCCGACGTAGCTGC
>NZ_VRUX01000355.1:0-4394 GCF_008039885.1 Methylobacterium sp. WL103 | reverse complement strand
GCACGGCCCCGGGCGGCCTCCTCCGGAGCCATGTGCGCGGGCAGGCGCGCGCTGTCGGCCACCGAGGTGGCGACGCCGCCCGGATGCACCACCGTGACGCCGACCGAGCTGCCGGCGAGCTCGTGGGCAAGCGCCTGCGAGAAGCCGCGCACTGCGAACTTGCTCGCCGCGTAGGCGGTCTGGCCCGGCGGCGCGATCAGCCCGTAGAGGCTCGACAGGTTGACGATCCGCGCCTCGGGCTGCGCGCGCAGCAGCGGCAGGAAGGCGCGGGTCATGCGGACCACGCCCCAGAAGTTGATCTCGAACAGCCATTCGAAGTCGGCTTCCGTCACGTCGTCGAAAGTGCCGCCGACCGCCACGCCGGCGTTGTTGACCAGCAGGTCGAGTCCGCCATGGGCCGCCTCAACCACTGCCGGCAGCGCGGCGACGGCCTCGCGGTCTGCGACGTCCAGCGCGTGCCGGCTGATGCGGACGCGGTTCGTCGCGATCATCCGCTCGGTCTCCTCCAGCCCGGCGACGTTGCGGTCGGCCAGCGCCAGGTTGCAACCGCGGGCGGCGAGCCCCACTGCCAACGCCCGGCCGATGCCGCTCGCCGCCCCGGTGACGACGGCCGTGCGGTTCTTGAGGTTCCAGTTCGGCATGGGGGGCCTTTCCCTTCGTTTCGATGCCGTGGCGTCGGTGTCGTGATCGCCCGGTCATCCGCTTTGGCGCTTGCGATGTCGGAAAACCGAAGACGCACGGGTCCCCTCTCCCGGACGGGAGAGGGGGCCGGTCGGCGCCATCCCGCCCCAGTGAGAATCCTACGCCGCGCGCTTGGCCGGTTCGCTGCGCGAAAACCGCATCGTGCCGTCGTCGAGGCGGCCGAACTTCAGGGCTGCGGTGTCGAGGATGTAGTTCTGGTGCAGCTTCCACGGCTTGGTGTCGGCCTGCTTCGGCAGCAGGTGCGCGGCGCGGGTGACATAGCCGGAGGTGAGCGGCAGGGTCGGCGTCGCGTTGAGCCGGGCGGCATCGGCCAGCGGCTCGCAGCGCGAAAAACCGTTCGTGTCCATGTGCTTGATGAGCCGGCAAAGATAGCGCGCGGTGAGCTCGCTCTTCAGGGTCCACGAGGCGTTGGTGTAGCCGATCGTCACCGCGAAGTTCGGCACGCCGGACAGCATCATGCCCTTGTACAGGAACGTGTCTTCCGGCTCGACCGCACGGCCGTCGACGGTGAGCGTCATGCCGCCCAGCAGCTTCATCCGCAGGCCCGTGGCGGTGACGACGATGTCGGCCGGCAGCGTCTTGCCGGAGGCGAGCCGGACCCCGTCCTCGGTGAAGCTCGCGATCGTGTCGGTCTCGACCGAGGCGGCGCCGGAGCGGATCACCTTGAACAAGTCGCCGTCCGGCACGAGGCAGAGGCGCTGGTCCCAGGGCTTGTAGCTCGGGGTGAAATGCTTGCCGACATCGTAGTCGGGGCCGAGCTGCGCGCGCACGGCGTCGAGGATGCGCTGGGTCATCGCCTGCGGCTTCCTGCGTGCGAACTGGTAGAAGACAATCCCCAGCGCCACGTTCTTGGCCCGCGTCAGCCGGTGGGCGAGGCCGGCCGGCAGCTTTTGGCGCAGCCAATCGGCGATCTTGTCCCGGCTCGGCAGGGCGACGACGTAGGTCGGCGAGCGCTGCAGCATCGTGACGTGCCGCGCGGTCTCGGCCATCGCCGGCACCAACGTCACCGCGGTCGCGCCCGAGCCGATCACCACCACGCGCTTGTCCGCCCAGGACAGGTCCTCGGGCCAGGCCTGCGGGTGCACCACCGGCCCCGCGAAGCGCTCGCGGCCGGGGAAGTCCGGGCTGTAGCCGTGATCGTACGCATAGTAGCCGGCGCACACCGACAGCATCCGGCAGGTGTAGCGCACCGGCTCGGCCGCCGCGCCGACCTCGGCGTCCAGCGTCCACAACGCGGCGGCCGAATCCCAGGCCGCCCGCACGACCCGGGTGCCGAAGCGGATATGTCGGTCGATGCCCTCGGCCGTCGCGGTCTCGCGCACGTAGGCCAGGATCGAGGCGCCATCGGCGATCGCCTTGTCGCTGCGCCAGGGGCGGAAGCTGAAGCCGAAGGTGTAGAGGTCGGAATCCGAGCGCAGCCCGGGATATCGGAACAGGTCCCAGGTGCCGCCGATCGCGTCGCGGGCCTCAAGGATCGCGTAGGTCTTCTGCGGGCACTCGGTCTGGAGGTAGTGCCCCATGACGATGCCCGAGAGGCCGGCACCCACCACCAGCACGTCGACATGCCGGACCTCACGCCCGGCCGCCGCAGCAAAACCGATCTTGGCAGGCGCAGCCGCTTTGGTGGGCGCAGCATCGTCGGCGGCGTCATTCATGGCGTCTCGGCTCCGGCGGTTTCTCTCTGTGCTTGTATTTAAGGTGAACACCTTATGGACGTCAACGGGCGGGCGCCGTAAAACGCCCTTGGTGCCGGTGACGGGGCCGAACGCGGCCGGGCCGCGCGGGACCGCGGGCGGGTCCACCGCCCGTGGCAGGCAGGTCGAATGAAGCGTCGCAGGTCGGATCAAACAGCGCAGGAACCGGGAGACGCGGCTCGCCCCGTCACGCGCGGCAAGGCGCCGGCCGGTGAAACGGCCGAAGGCGCACCGAAGCGGACCAGCACGCGCGCGCGCGTCCTCGCGACGTGCCGCGACCTGTTCAACGAGCGCGGGCCTGCCGCGGTCACCACCGCCGAAATCGCCGCCGCAGTCGGCATCAACGAGGGCAACCTGTACTATCACTTCCAGCGCAAGGAGCAGATCCTGGAGGCGCTGTTCTCCGACTTCGAGCGCCGGCTGGAGGCGGTGGCCACCGCCCACGCCACGGCGGACGGTCGGGCGCGCTACGCCCCCTACCTCGCCGGCTGGTTCACGCTGATGTGGGAGTGGCGCTTCTTCTACCGCGACGGCGGCACGATCTTCCGCCTCGCCCCGTCCCTGCGGCCGCGGCTGAAGAGCCTGAGCGACGCCGGCCAGGACCACGTCCGGCAGGCGCTAGCAGGCATGAAGGCGGCGGGGCTGCTCAGCGCAGGCACCGCCGAGACCGAGCACCTGATCGTCAACGCCTGGATCGTCTCGACCTACTGGATCGACTACCTGCGTTCGCGCCGCGGCCTCGACGAGGTTCGGCGCGAGCACCTGGACTGGGGTGCGGCCCAGGTGGCGAGCCTGTTCCGGCCCTACCTGACCGAGGCCGGGCTCGCCGCGGCGGAGCTGGGCTGAGCGCGCATCGGCCGCGACGAAAGCCGCCCTCCCCCGGGGGGAGGGCGATGTCGCGACGCCTCAGGCGGTCGCCTCGGCGTACATCTTCTCCACGTGCTCCCAGTTCACGAGGTTCTCGAGGAACGCCTTGAGGTAGTCGGGGCGACGGTTGCGGTAGTCGATGTAGTAGGAGTGCTCCCACACGTCGCAGCCGAGGATCGGCTTGGCGCCGTGCACCAGCGGGTTCTCGCCGTTCGGGGTCTTCATGATCGCGAGCTTGCCGTCCTTGACCGCGAGCCACGCCCAGCCCGAGCCGAACTGGCCGATGCCTGCCTGGATGAAGTCCGCCTTGAACTTCTCCGCACCGCCGAGGTCCTCGTCGATCTTCTTGGCGAGGGTGCCCGGGATCGCGCCGCCGCCGTTGGGCTTCATCCACTGCCAGAAGTGCAGGTGGTTGAAGTGCTGGCCGGCGTTGTTGAACAGCGGCTGGTTGTTGCCGTAGGACGCCTTGACGATCTCCTCGACGCTCTTGCCCTCGAGACCGGTGCCTTCGAGCAGCTTGTTGCCGGTGTCGACGTAGGCCTTGTGGTGCTTGTCGTGGTGGAACTCGAGGGTTTCCTTCGACATGTAAGGGGCCAGCGCGTCGTAGGCGTAGGGCAGTTCCGGCAGGGTGAAGGTCATGGGATTCTCCGTCTTGTCGAACGCAGGGGTGCGGGCGTCCGACCGGAGGCCGCGCACCGCGCTCGACGGGGCAACGACCCGGTAGGTAAGTCGGCCTTCCTCCCGCGGCAACGCCGGATCGGGCACGAAGTCCGTGGAAACCGCTACGCTGGACCGCCGGACGGGGCTTGGTTGCGTTTTGCAAAACGCCGACAAGGTCTTACTACGGGTCTAGCGTATCCAGCCCCGATTTCGAGAGTTCCATGATCATTGCGCTGTTCGCGCTGAGTGCCGCCATGGTGATCGGCGGCGTCGTCGCGGTGATCCAGGGGTTTCCCTTCGTTCGCCTCGAGAGCGGCCTCTCCATGGTGATCGCGGGCGCCACCGTCGCCTCGGCCGGGGCGGTGCTCTCCGGGCTCGCGGTGGTGGCCATGGGCCTGCGCCGGGTCGCCCACGCCTTCGACGCCCGCCGCATCGTCGACGCCGTCGGCACGATCCAGGACGGGGTGCGCC
>NZ_VRUX01000354.1:0-4399 GCF_008039885.1 Methylobacterium sp. WL103 | reverse complement strand
TGGCCGGCACCGCGCCGAGCCGCGCATGCAGGCCGCTGGCGACGTCGAACCCGGCCTCCAGGGCGGCGACGATCTCGGCGACCCAGTGCTCGGGCAGCACGCCGCCGGCGTTGGCGACGCCGATCACCATCGTGCGGCAGCCCTTGGCCAGCGCCTCGTCGAGGGTGAGGTCGGGGATGCCGAGGTCGGCCGCGCAGCCCGGCAGCCGGATCTGGCCGATGCACCATTCGGGGCGCCAGTCGACGATGCCGTAGGCGGTCTTGGCGGCGAGCCGATCGGGCACGTCGCCGAGGAACATCAGATAGGGCGTCTCGATCTGCATCGGCCGTCATCCCTTCGCGCGCGCTGCCGCGGGTCCGGCTTCCTATCGCGGGATCGCGCGCGCGGGGCAATGCACGATCACGGCCAAAGCCCCGTTCGCCGACGGCTTGCCCCCGCCTCGCCCTTGCGAAGGACGCCGTTGTGCGATGTGGTCCCGTGCGAAACGGATGTGGGGCCAGTGGGCATGATGAAAATGTACGGTAATTGGCGCTCGGCCGCCGCCTTCCGGGTGCGGATCGCGCTGAAGCTGAAGGGGCTCGCCTACGAGGAGACCTTCATCGACCTGGACGCGGGCGACCAGCACGCGCCGGAATTCCGCAAGATCAACCCGCAGGGCGCGGTGCCGGCCCTGTTCGACGGCGACGGGCCGCCGCTGACGCAGTCGCTCGCGATCCTCGACTACCTGGAGGAGACCAAGGGCGGCGTCCCCCTGCTGCCGGCCGATCCGCGCGAGCGGGCGCGGGCCCGTTCGTTGGCGCAGCTCGTCGCCTGCGACACCCATCCGCTCTACGTGCCGCGGGTGCGCAATTACCTGATGGAGGCCTACGACCTTCCGAAGGAGCGGATGATGGGCTTCGTCCGCCACGCCTTCGAGACCGGGCTGAAGACCCTCGAGACCCGGCTCTCGACGGAGGACGGCACCGGCCGGTTCAGCCAGGGCGACGCGGTGAGCCATGCCGACCTCTGCCTCGTCAGCCTTTGGGTCGGCACCGCGATCTTCGGGGTCGAGACCGCGCCCTACCCCACCGTGGCGCGCATCGCCGAGACCTGCCTGGCGCTGCCGGCCTTCGCCGAGGCCCATCCCAAGCGCCAGCCCGGCGCGCCGGCGGCCTGAGGCCGCCGCACGCTCGAGGCCGCTCTCGGGTGGAGGCCACTCTCGGGTTGAGGCCACTCTCGGGTTGAGGTCCCGCCAAAAATTTTTGATCGCCGCGGCCGGATTACGGCCATCCTCGCATGGTTTAGACCGGTTCCGAGATACCCTGCCCGGGCGGGCGGCACGGTCGGTGCCTGCGCACGGGGGCACCGGGGGCGATGAGGCGGCGCCGGCCGCACCGAGGAGCGACGAGACAGGCATGGTACCGGGCGAGAACGAACAGGGCCTCCACCGCATCGTCGTGGTCGGCGGCGGCGCGGCCGGCCTGCAGCTGGCGACGAAGCTCGGCGACAAGTTCGGGCGCAGCAAGGACGTCCACGTCACCCTCGTCGACTGCGCCCGCACCCACATCTGGAAGCCGCTGCTGCACGAGGTCGCCGCCGGCAGCCTCGACGTCGGCCACCACGCGGTCGACTACCTGCACCACGCGCACCAGCACCATTTCCGCTACCGCATCGGCGAGATGACCGGGCTCGACCGGACCGCGCGCACGATCCAGCTCGCGGCGAGCCACGACGCGGAAGGCCGCGAGATCACGCCGGTTCGCGCGGTCGGCTACGACACGCTGGTCATGGCGGTGGGCTCGACCACCAACGATTTCGGCACGCCTGGCGTGAAGGACCACGCCATCGCGCTGGACACCCAGGATCAGGCGGTGCGCTTCCACCAGCGGCTCGTGAACGGAATGCTGCGGGCCCACACCCAGGTCGGTCCGGTGCGGCCGGGCCAGCTCCACGTCACGGTGATCGGCGCCGGCGCCACCGGCACCGAGCTCGCGGCCGAGTTGCACCGCACCGTCCGCGACGTGGTCTCCACCGGCATGGACCGGATCGATCCGGCCAAGGACCTGAAGATCACCCTGGTCGAGGCGGCCGACCGCATCCTGCCGGCGGTGCCGCCGCGGCTCTCGTCCGAGGTGATGGCGCTGCTCGCCAAGATCGGCGTCGAGGTCCGCGTCCAGGCCCGCGTCACCGAGGTGCGCGCCGACGGCGTTGCGCTGGCCGACGGCTCGTTCATCCCGTCCGAGCTCGTGGTCTGGGCGGCCGGCGTGAAGGCGCCGCCGTTCCTGCAGGGCATCGGCGGCCTGGAGACCACCCGCACCAACCAGCTCGTGGTGACGCCGACGCTGCAGACCACCCACGACCCCGACATCTTCGCGATCGGCGACTGCGCCTACCTCGTCGAGGCCGGCTCCGACCGCCCGGTGCCGCCCCGCGCCCAGGCGGCGCACCAGCAGGCGTCGCACCTGATCAAGCAGATCCCGGCTCGCATCGCCGGGAAGCCGCTGAAGCCGTTCAAGTACCGCGACTTCGGCTCGCTGGTCTCGCTCGGCGAATACTCGACGGTGGGCAGCCTGATGGGCTTCATCCGCGGCAAGAACATGCTCATCGCCGGGCTGTTCGCGCGGATGATGTACCGCTCGCTCTACAAGATGCACGAGCAGGCGCTCCACGGCACGATGAAGACGGCGCTCGACGCCGCCGCCCGCGCGCTCACCCGCCGCACCGAGGCGCGGGTGAAGCTGCACTGAGGGGGCAATCACGCCACTTCATAGGGCACCCCGAACGGATCGTGCGAAGCGCCACGCGGCCCCCTCTCCCGTTCGGGAGAGGGCTGGGGTGAGGGGTGCGTCCTCTCCGGACAATCCTCGCCCCTCACCCTGGCCCTCTCCCGAACGCGAGAGGGGACCCGCGCTTCACCTGCACCACGGGTGGATGTGACGACCTGTGCGGGAGAGAGGTCGGCGCACCAGGACCGCCCCCCCGTTGCCAGCCCCGGCATTCGGTGGTTCCGTGCCGCCGCCGCGCGCGTTCAGACGTGCCGCCAGGGAGAGTTCGTCAGCCATGATCCTCGTCAGCGTGATGTATCCGGCCGGTCCCCGGTTCGACATGGACTACTATCTCGGCCAGCACATGCCGCTGGTGCGCGAGCGCTGGTCGCCGATGGGCCTGCATGAGGCCAAGGTCGTGCGCGGCGTCGGTACGCCGGACGGCAAGCCGGCCCCGTTCCAGGTGATGGCGCTGCTGACCTGGGACTCCGCCGACGCCTTCGCCAAGGCCGCCGCCCAGCACGGCCCCGAGATCTTCGGCGACATCCCGAAGTTCACCGACGCCGAGGCCGCGGTGCAGATCAACGAGCTGCCGGAGGCATCCGCGTGATCGACATCGTCCAGGCGGTCCAGGCCGCCGATCCGAGCCTCGGCACCAGGGTCATCGTGCTGCGCTCGGATTCCCGGGCGCTGGCGAGCCCGGAGGCGCTGGTGCCCGAGGCCGAGGCCTGGCTCGCCGAGAACGCGCCAGGCGCCCGGCTGCTGCGCAAGTCGATCCTGCTCGCCCCCTATCCCGGCGGCATGCCGGCCGAGCGCACGGTGACGGTGATGGCGTTCGCGGAGGCCCAGCACCTGGCCGCCTTCGCCACCGCCTGGACGGCCGACCCGGAGCCGGAGGACGACGAGGCCGCGCCGGAGGGCTGAAGGCCCGGGAGCGCCCCGCCCTCCCGCCATGAGGGCCACCGTACTCACACGATTCGGGACGGCCGCGGATCACTCGCGGGCTCCCCTCGCCCCGCGCGCGGGGAGAGGCCCGGCTGCACCTCGTCGTACAGCCGGGGAGCGCAGGCGAAGCCGAAGCGACGGTGAGGGGGCGCGAGCGGAGGAGGCTCCTCCGGCTCGGCCCCCTCACCCTCGGCTGCCGCCTCGCTTCGGCGACGACGAGGTCGCCGAAGCCCTCTCCCCGCAGGCGGGGCGAGGGGATGCGCACACAGCGAACCGCCGGCAGGGATGCCGGAATTCAGTCATTTCGCATCGGACGGATGACACTTCCCCTCACGCCGCCTTAAGCTTGCCCTCACGCCGCCTTGAGCTTGTGGATCGTGCCGAGCACCTCGGCGCGCTGGACCTCGAGGCGGTGGATGAGCGGGCGTAGGTCCGCGTCGCCGTGGGCGGCGGATTCGATCTCGCGGCAGAGGCGCGAGAGGCGGGTGAAGCCGAGCATGCCGGCGGCCGAGACCAGGGCGTGCGCGTCGTGGGCGACCTGGACCCGGTCGGCCTCGGAGCGGAAGCGGTCGCGCAGCTCAGCCCCCATCAGGTCGAGGAGCGCCGCCACTCGCTCGGCCCCGAACCCGTCCTTCAGGGCGCCGAACACCGCTCCGTCGAGCACGGTGTTGGAGCCGTCCGTCGCGGCGGAGGCCGGCGCCGGGCGGGCC
>NZ_VRUX01000353.1:0-4407 GCF_008039885.1 Methylobacterium sp. WL103 | reverse complement strand
GCGCGAGGCCGTCGCCGCCTTCTCGGCGGCGGCGACGGCCTCGCGCAGGGGCGTCAGCTTTCCCTCGGCCTGGGCGGTCTGGGCTTGCAGGTCGGCGAGCTTCTGCGACGCGGCGTCGGCGGACTTGCGCGCCTCGGACGCCTTGGCCTCGGCGGCCTGCTGATCCTTGGCCAGCGCCTCGGCACGCGATTTGGCCTGCTCCGCGGCCTGCGTCGCCTGCTGGTCCTGCTGCCGGGCGGTCGCGATCTTGGCCTGAAGCGCGCTCAAGGTGCCGGCCGTCGAGACCTGCCGGTCGAGGTCGGCGCGCAGCGCCGTCTGCTGGGTCTGCAGCTCCGCGATGCGGTGGTCGCGGGCGCCGCGCTGGCGCGCCCCGGCGATGGAGGCGACGACGAGCCAGACCAGCAGCACCGCGGCGACGACCGCGAGGCTGAACGGGAGGGGACGGCGCAGTTCCGAGCGATAGTCGATGGCCATGGGCGTCTCGCGATGTCGAAGGAGGGGTTGCGAAGGGAAGGCGAAGAGAAGGGGCGAAGAGAAGGGGCGAAGGAAAAGCGGAGTCCGGCGCGTCGGCGCGCCGGTCGTGGCTCGGTCCGGCGTCAGGCCGGCCTGGCGTTCGGCTGCGTCGAGGGATCAGCTTGGCTCGTCGGGCATCCTGTTTCCCGGTTCGATGCCGGACGCGGGCGTCCGAGGTTCCGCAATCAACCCACCGCGTCGGATGCGGCGCCCATCGAGGTCATGCGCTGGTGGAGGTCATGCGCTGGTGGAGGTCATGCGCCCGGCGAGGTCCGGCTCCTCGACCGGCGGCTCCCCGGCGGCGATGGTCCGCTTGACCGTCGAGCGGGCCGCATCGATGGCGATGGCCGCCGCCGACATGGTCCTGGCTTCCGTCGGCCGCTCGAGCGCATGCTTGGCGATGTCGCCGGCCAGGTCGTCGATCTCGCGGGCGAGGATCTCCAGGCGTCGCGCGGGCGCGCCGTCCTGGGCCTCGCGGCGGATCTCCAGCAGCCGGTCGGTGGCCTCCTCGACGCGCTCGCGCCGGATGCGCGACAGGCGCTGCCCGACCCACGCCACCGCCGAGCCGATGCCGCCACCGAGGAACGCGACGAGGTAGATCCAGGTCTCGTAGCGCTCGATGAAGCTCTGCTGCTCGCGCTCGAAATAGTCGACCGCGCCCGGATGGATCGGGAGCCGCGCGCTGGTGGCGGCCGCGGTGCTGTCGTAGCTCGGCGCCTGCAGGTAGTCCGCGGCCGGGGCCACGTTCGCCATGCCGCTGCGCAGCTCGAACAGGTGCTGGGTCACGTCGGCGGCCACCGCGCGGGACAGGTTCGCCCGCGCCATCAGCCGGTAGGAGGCGCCGACGGTGACCACGTCCTCGGCGGGGACCTGCGGGCTGCCGCCGAAGGTCTCGGCGGGCATGGTGACCGCCTGGAGCCGCGGCAGGCGGGCGACGATGGCGGCGGCGTTCGCGACCGCGACGAAGGCGACCTTCCGGTTCTTGCTGACGCCCTGCACGATGCCGATGATGCGTTGCGCCGCCGGGGCCGTCGGCGAGATCACGGAGATCACCGCGTCCACGCGCCGCCGGGCGAAGGCCGAGGTCAGGTCGGCCTCGGGCATCTCCACCAGGGCGACGTGGCGGGGGGGCACCGGCCCCTCGGGATCGTGGTCGAGCAGCGTCAGGCCGTAATGCTCGACCATCGCCTTGATCAGGTCCTGGTCCGCGTCGCGGTGGGCGAGGATGGCGAGGCGCTTGCGGTCGAGATCCGGGAAACTCTTCAAGCCCGACGCCTCGGGCGAGGCGATGATCATCGCCTGGTCGCGCAGGATCGCCAGCGTCAGGCCGTTGTCGGGGAGGTCGACGTCGGGGCGCACCACCGCGAGGTCGGCCCGGCCGTCCTGGAGCGCCGCCGCGCTGTCGCGCACGTCGTCGAAGGCCAGGATCTTGAGGCGGATCTCCTTGTGCCGCCGGGCGAGCGCGTCGGCGTAGGCCCGGATCACGGCCGGCTCCGTGCCGTCGCTGGGCGCCACGGCGATGGTCAGCACCGTGGCGCGCGACACCCAGTAGGCCGCCGCCGCCCCGAGCCCGAGCACCACCGCGAGGGCGAGGAACGCGAATTCGCGGCGCAGCGCCAAGGCGGCGACGCTCATCGCGGGCGACTTGAGGTGCAAGGGTGCCGAGAACTCGGGCGGACGACCAGCACCTTCGACCGCCCTCCCTGCTGCGTGGATCACGCCGGCCCGAAACAAGCACCGCCCGAAGACGGTTCCAGCGAAAGCAGGACGGCTGCCCGTGCATCCCCTCGCCCCGCGTGCGGGGAGAGGGCTTTGCCGATCTCGTCGTCGGCAAAGCGAGGCGGCAGCCGACGGTGAGGGGGCTCGAACGAAAGAGCCTCATCCGTCGGCACCCTCTCACCGCCGCTTCGGCTTCGCCTCCGCTTCCCGGCTGCACGACGGGGTGCAGCCGGGCCTCTCCCCGCCCGCGGGGAGAGGGGGAACCCGCGGGTCGTCCGAGGCCGTGGCCGGCTGCGTGGATACAGGAGCGTCCGAGGGACTGTCGTGACGGATGTTCGCCGTTTGTAGCCCACGCGATCACGCGAGGACGACACATGCTTCGCCGCGCTTTACCAAATAAAGTTTCATCAAAATGATACGTCTGCATCATTGAGCGGACCTGGCGCGTACATATCTCTCGGTCATCGCCAGACCCTTGAAGGTCATCCCTCCAAGGTCATGGCGGAAGACTTTCCAAGTTGTGTCGGACCCGATGAGACCCCCGCTCGGGTCCGGCATGGCCGCAGGGCCGGGCGTGCCGCCTTCGGTGCACGCTCGGCCCGTAGGCCGTCCCGACAAGCACGCAGGAAGGATCCCAAGAGTGGCCAACCCCGGCATGCCCGATCCGAGTCCCGGCGGCGACGCGCCGTCCGAGCCGCCGCCGCGTCCGTTCCCCGGCGAGCGCCCGCTCGGGCCGGACGAGCCGTCCGCGCCCTTCGAGGAGCCCGCCCCCGACGTCCCGTTCGAACCCGTCATCGATCCCGGGCCTCTGCCCGGCGAGCCGACGGTTCCGGGAATCCGTGCCTGAGCGCGGGCCTGCAGACCTACGAGGCGCAGGCCATCGCGGAGGCCATCGAATCGGGCATGGCCCGCGGCGGACTCATGGCGACCCTCGGCGGCCTGCGCCTGACGACCTTCATCCCGCCCCGTGCCGGCGAGCCGATCGCGGACTACGCCGCCCGCGCCACGGGCGAACTCATGGTCCGCTATCTGGCTCAAGATGCGGACGACACCGAGCCGCCCGCTTGACGGGCCGGCCTTGAAGAGGAGCCCATGCCACCGTTTTCGACGTCCTTGTCGTCCATCTCCCCCGTGCTCACCGCGAAACTCGCCGCGCTGGCCCTGACCGTGGCCTGTGCCGCAATCGCTCCGGCCGCCGCCGCCGAGCCCAGCTTCGACGGGCGCTGGTCCGTCTCCGCCACCGTCGAGGATGGCGGCTGCACCGGCCCCTACCGCTATCCCATCGTCATCCGCGCCGGCGTCGTCGACGACGACGGCGGCAGCGGGGCCGACGCCTCGGGCCGCGTCGGAGAGGACGGGCGCATCGTCGGTTCGATCAAGAGCGGGCTCGCCAGCATCGCCGTCGAGGGGCAGCTCCGGGCGTCGGCCGGTTCGGGGCGCTGGACGCTCGCCGGCCCGATCGCCTGCTCGGGCCGCTGGACGGCGAGCAAAGCGGGCTGACGCACAAGGCGGGCCGGCGCAGGGGGGCGTCGAGCCGGTAGCGCGACCGGCAGGATAGCTTGGCTTGCGCTAACGCCCCGGCACGTCCTGGTGGTCGCTCATCGCGGCGGGCGCGTCGGTGATGTCGTCCATCACGAGCTGGTTCAGGGCGCAGATGAACGACGACAGGCGATAGCCGTCGTGGCGCGACAGCGCGTTGTCGAAGGCGCGGACGTTCCAGAACGGGTCGTTGGGCCGGGTGATCGGCGCGATGCCGGTCAGCTGGAGGCCGTGCAGGAAGCGCGCGGCCGGCCCGTTCTCGTGCAGGCTGTCCTCTTGCGGAAAGCGGGGCGCGAGGTCTGTGCTGTCCCAGAAGTTGCCGCGCCGGTCGGCGCGCGCCAGCCGCGCGCGGGTCAGCCAACGGTCCGAGCGCGGGCAGTCGATCGCCGCGTCGGCGAGCGTCGCGTAGGGGTGGTGCCGCTCGAGCCCGGGCGCGTCGAGGCCCATCAGCTCGTGGGTGGTGCCGAAGGGCGCAGCCGATTGCTGGGCGTCGGCGAGCACCCCGGCCGCCGGGCGCGGCGGGTCCAGGTTGCCGATGGTGTGCGAATCCTCCCGCGCGGTGTTCTGGAACGGGAAGGTCGCGGCGAGCAGCGACAGGGTCCGCACCGGCAGCGTCGCCAGCCCCGCGCCGAGGCC
>NZ_VRUX01000352.1:0-4428 GCF_008039885.1 Methylobacterium sp. WL103 | reverse complement strand
GGCGGAGAGCGCGCCGAGGCCGAACCAGGCCTGCCGCAGCCCGCCCTGCAGCAGGAGCGGGACCAGCGTCCCCGATGCCGCGACGCCCGCGCCGATGCCCATGAAGATCAGCCCGCCGGCCAGGCCCCGCTTGCCCGGGGGCACGTGCGGCAGCACGGCGGGCGCCGCCAGCACCATCAACGCGCCTCCCGCGAAGCCCGACGCGAAGCGCCAGGCGAAGAACCACGCGACGCTCAAGGGGAAGGCGCAGGCGAAGAACGCCACCGTCGCCAGCCCCATCATGCCTCGGAGGACCGTCGGAACGCGGGTCCGGGCGGCGAGCCGACGCCCGAGGAGGGCGCCCGCGAGATACCCGGCGAGGTTGGCCGCCCCGAGATAGGCCGCGGTCGAGGCCGGAAACCAGCCGCCGTCGATGATCGCCGGAAGCAGGGGCGTGTAGGCGAAGCGTGCGAGGCCGATGCCGACCAGGCTGGCGCAGGAGGCCGACGCGACCGCGCGCCAGGCCCGCCGCCCGTCGGCAGAGGTCGGCAGGGGACCAGGCTGCAGTGACGTCGGCACGGCCATGGGACGAGGCTCCCGCCATCGGGTTGAGAGGGTGCATTCCGCAGGCACGGATGCCGGTCGCGCGCGCAAAACACTTAGCCGCTGCCGATCGCGGCGCGAACGGGATCGCGCCTCACGCCGTGGCGAATTCGAGACGAACGCCGCCGGGCATCGTGCACAGGAAATGGTGGGTCTCCGAGCCCTCTCGCATCGGGCCGGGTGCGAACTCGATCGTCGTGCCGGGATGGGCGCCGACCCGCTCGTGGGCCGCAACGAGCGCCGCCCGGTCGGCGACCGTGAGGGCGAGGTGGTGCAGGCCGACGTTGGCGCGCCGGTCGAACGGCACCGCCGTCTCGGGGTCCGCGACCCGCCACAGCGTCACCAGGATCGCGCCGTCGGAGACGAAGACCGCCGGGTAGGACGGCACGCTGCCGGCGACGCGCCATCCGAGCGCCTCGACGAAGAAACGCTCGGCGGCTTCGAGGTCCGGCACGGCGAGGCCGACATGGTGCGCGCCGCGGGTCAACGGGTTCGTCATGCGGGGATTTCCTGAGAGAATTTTCAAGCGGAGTGGATGCCGGCTCACGTGAAGAACATGCGACCGCACGGCAGGCTAGAGACCTTCCCGGGATCCGGGGATCACGGGAAGGTCTCTCAGGCGCGCCACCTCGGCGCGCAGGTCGGCGACCTCGGTTAGCAGCGGACGAAGCTCGGCCGCGATCTCGGCGCGGGTGAAGCGCGGCTCGATGTATTGCGGGCAGTTCCAGTCGAACCCCACCACGTCGACGACGAACGCGGAGGCGGCCGGCGGCGCGTCGGGGTGGACGACCTGCGCGACGAGGTCGGGGTCGTCGGCGGCCGCAACGACGCGCGCATGCCCGATCAGCTTGAGCCGGCGCCGGGCGGGGTAGTCCATCGCGAACAGGGCGACGCGCCCGCGCTCGATCACGTTGCCTTGCGAGATGAACTGGCGGTTGCCGGGGTAGTCGGCAAAGCCGATCCGGTTGCCGCCCAGCGCCCGGACGAAGCCGGCCGGGCCGCCGCGATGCTGGAGGTAGGGCCAGCCGTCGGGGCCGACGCTGGCGAGGTAGACGCTGTCGCGCGCCTGCAGGAATTCGTGCTCGCGCTCGGTCAGCGCGTCGCGTTCGTCGGGGGACGCCGCGTCGCGTCGGGCGTAGCTGGCACGCGAGCCGGCTTGCGCCTGGAGCGTGCGCGCCGCCTCGCCGAACAGGGTGTGGAAGTAGGTGTTGGGCATGCATGTGAATGTACGACGTCACGGATTGGCGATAATCCGTCCTGTCGGCAGTTCAGTGTTTCACCGGGAGGAATGATCGTGGACCGCTTCGCGGCGCTGACCACCTTCGTCGCGGTGGCCGAGCGGGGCGGCTTCAAGGCCGCCTCCCGTCACCTCGGCGTCTCGCCGCCCGCGGTGACGCGGACGATCGCCGCCCTCGAACGGCATCTCGGCGTGCCGCTGTTCCGGCGCTCGACCCGCAGCGTGGCGTTGACGGAGGAGGGAGCCGCGCTCCTGGAGCGCGCCCGAGAGATCCTGATGCGGCTGCAGGACGCCGAGCACGTCGTGATGGGGCGCCAGACGACGCCGCAGGGCGAACTGCAGATCACCGCGCCGGTGGTCTTCGGCCGCCTGCACGTGCTTCCCGTGGTGGCCGACCTCCTCGCCCGCCACCGGCAGATGTCGGTGCGACTGATGCTCCTCGACCGCAACATCCGCCTCGTCGAGGAGGGGATCGACGTGGCGGTCCGCATCGGCGAGCCCCGCGACAGCAGCCTGCGTTCGGTCGCCGTCGGCACGGTGCGGCAGGTCCTCGTCGCCAGCCCGGCCTATTGCGCCGCGCGCGGGCACCCCGCCGACCCGAAGGCGCTCGACCTGCATGACCTCATCGCGGGCGACAACGTCCGGACCGGCTCGCAGTGGCGCTTCGGCCCGCACTCGGTCGGCGTCGCGATCACGCCGCGCCTCACCGTGACCTCGATCGACGCCCAGCTCGCAGCCGCAGCCGCCGGCCTCGGGATCGCGAACGTGCTGAGCTACCAGGCGGCCGAAGGCCTGGCCGCAGGCACCCTGCGCCGCGTGCTGGACGCGCACGCCCCGCCGCCCGTGCCGATCCACCTGCTGTTCGACGCCGGCCGCGCGAACCTGCCGAGCGTCCGCCTGTTCCTCGACGGCATGCGCGCCCGCGCGAAGAGCGGGGCCTGGCAGTGAAGCCGGCTCGCCTGTTCAGAGAAAGAGAGAGAGATTGATCCGCTGGACATCGACGCACGGCGATCGGCCGCTCCGCCGAATGGCGCGGCCACGTCTGAAGGGCGGCTGACGACCGATCGAGAACCGGGCGGCGCTGACCGGTATCCTGTTCGTGCTGCGCTCAGGTCTGCCCTGGGAGATGCTGCCCGCCGAGATGGCTGCGGCTGCGGGATGAGTTGCTAGCGGCGCCTGCGTGACTGGCAGGCGGCAGGGATTTGGGCGCGCCTGCATCAGGTCCTGCTGCAGCGCCTGCACGCGGCGGGTGAGATCGATTGGAGCCGGGCGAGCCTGGACAGCGCGTCTGTTCCGGCGAAAAAGGGGGCTCTGCGACGGGGCCGAACCCGACGGACCGGGGCAAGCCGGGCACGAAGCGCCACGTCGTCACCGATGCGCGCGGGACGCCGCTCGGCTTCTGCCTGAGCGGGGCCAATCGGCACGACAGCCCGATGCTGGCCCCGACGCTCGACGCGATCCCGCCCCTGCGTAGCGGACGGCGCGGGCGACCGCACCGACGGCCCAACAAGCTGCACGCGGACAAGGCCTACGATGCCAAGGCGCGACGCCAAGAATGCCGGGCCCGCGGGATCACGCCCCGCATCGCCCGCAAAGGCATCGAGAGCAGCGAGCGGCTTGGGCGTCATCGCTGGGTCGATGAGCGCACCCACGCGTGGTTCAACCGCTTCCGCCGCCTGCCCGTCCGCTACGAACGACGCGCCGACATCTACGAAGCCTTCACCAGCCTCGCCGCCAGCCTTATCACCCTCAACCAGATCAGACGGTTCTGTTAGGCACTCTAAGCGCGGCTTCGTCCTGCTCCCACGACGATGGGTGGTGGAGCGCTCCTTCGCCTGGGCGACCCGCTTCCGGCGCATCGTCAAAGACTACGAACGCTATCCCAGCACCCTCGCAGACCTGCACATCGTAGCCTTCGTCTGCCTCACGCTCAAGCAGGCCGCGCAACTCGCCGCAAGTTCATAACAGCCTCTAGCTCAAAAAGGTTCGGTCAGGACGTACGGGGTAGCCCAGGACAAAATAACACTTTGAGCCGTATCGCGAGGTCAGCCCGCGGATGGGCGCACAGGCTGTACTCTCCGAGCCAGCCGCCTGCGTCTCCTATGCGGAGGTCATGCACGTCCCAGAAGGTCGCGCATCCAATTACACTGAAGATAGATGGCGCCTGCCCGCTCACACAACGTGACCTCTCGGAACTTTGGCTCCTGGATCCTCAAGACGAGGGGCTGGAACCGCAGCAAGGCGAGAGATGGATCGTCGATCTCAGCCTGCCGCTTGGTTGTTGGAATAGGTCAGGTTGAAGTCGGCGATCGCCTGGAGGCTGACGAGGTGGGCGTAGATGGCGGCGAGCCAGCCTTCGCGGCGCAGGCGAAGGAGGTCAGCGTCCGGGAGTTCGGCGAGCGCGCGTTCGTCGACGCCCTGCGCCCCGTGCAGGGTATGAGTGTCGCCGGTGTCCGGATCCCGCCCCTGGATGGTCACCGGGTGTTGATTTCCGCTGAGAGTTGACCCGGCGTTTTCGTTGAGAAGTGACCCAGGTTCAGGGGTTGATGTTTATCATTGGGTGGGTCTGGTCAACTCACGGTGCGGCTCCTTTTCGGCTTTCCGGCTGC
>NZ_VRUX01000351.1:0-4433 GCF_008039885.1 Methylobacterium sp. WL103 | reverse complement strand
GCGCCGGCGGGCCGGCCTCGCCGCCCTCGGCATCGCGATGATCAGCACCGCCTGGATGGCCCCGGCGGCCCTCGCCGGCTTGTTCGAAGAAAGCGGGGCCGCCGCGGCGAGCGCCGAGGCCTTCGCCTGCCAGGCCGACGGCGCGGTGAAGCCGCTCGCCGCGCTTCCCGCCGGAACGGTGCTCGCGCCGGTCGTCATGGGTCCGTCGATCCTGATGCGGACGCCGCATGCGGTGGTCGCGGCGCCGTATCACCGGGCGATCCCAGGGCTCACCGCCGCGATCGAAGGTCTCGGCGGCAGCGAGGCCGACCTGCGCCGGCACGTGGCGGCGCACGGCGTCCGCTACGTCGTCGTCTGCCGTGCGCGGCCGAGCCCAGGCCTCGACGGGCCCGCCTTCGCCACGCGCCTCGCCCGCGGCGAAGTCCAGGCCGACTGGCTCGAACCGCTGCCCCTCGACGGCGACGTGCTGAAGGTTTGGCGGGTGCGGTAGCGCGGATCGCGACCGGGTCGCGCCGCCTCGCTCACGATGTCGTAAAGGTCGCGATGCGAAGGCGCGCCTCCGGCTGCCTACTTCACAACCCGGTCGAGCTTGTTGTTGACGAAGAAGTACAGCTCCTTCGCCCCGGGCTCGGTGTAGAGCACTTGCACCTCACGACCCGCGCGGCCTTCACCCACCAGCACGTCCACCGGCGGGCGGCCCTTCAGGCGCACGAGGTCGCACTCGCCGATCCCGAGTTCGATCGCGGCGGCGCTCGTCGGGACCGGCCCGGTGCAGGACCCGTCCGGCGCGAGCACCGGACCGGTGAAGGTCGGCGCCGCGGCCACGCGCGGCGGGATCGGGACGATCTCGGAAGGGGCCGGCGGCGGCGTCCGCTCGGTCACGGTGCAGGCGCCGAGGAGGGCTGCCGCGAACAGGGTGCCGCTGGCGAGCGTTCGCAGGTCGGGCAACGTCACGGCGCCTCCTTGCGCTCCAAGTTGGGTGCGGTGCCCTCGCGGGCCTTCAGCGCGGCGGCGTAAAGGGCCGAGACGTCGCGCTTGAACGCCGCCCGCGCATCGGGGCGGGAATAGAACATGTGCCCGCCAGGGTACACCGCGAGCGACAGCCGCGGCTCAGGCCCATAGGACGGGATTTGGTCGATCAGCAGTTTGGAGGCGAAGTACGGCGTCACCAGGTCGGTGAAGCCGTGCGCCACCAGCACCCGGACGTTGCCGTCGAGCGCCAGCACCCCGCGAAGCGCTCCGACCGCCTCGGGCGCGGAGCGGCCGCCGCCCCAACTCCAGCTGCGGTTCACGGCGGTGTTCAGAAGCTCGTAGCGCAGGTTCGTCACCCGCCAGTTCAGCTTCTTCGCGTAGAGGTCGATCATCGCGCTGGTGAGCGGCGCCTGCAAAGCGGTGAGCAGCGGGTCGTCGAAGCCGGAATGCGCCGCGGTCGGGTCCGGGTCCCAGCCGCTGACGCCGGTGTCGTAGGCGCTGGCGACGCGGCCCGTGGCGCGGTCGACTTCGCGCTGGACGCTGTTCGACGACAGCCGCCCGCCCTGTGCCTTGACGAATGCCGGATCGAGCCCTGTCAGCGCGGCGACGCGCTCGGTGAGGCGCGCCACCGCCGGCGCGTCGTTCGGCCCCTTCAACAGGTCGGCCAGGTAGGCGCCGGTGGCGTAGCGCTCGGTGTCGGCGAGCGTGTCGCGGGTCGGCACGGTGCCGGCCCGCTCGAGGGCGCCGGCCGCATACGAGGGCAGCCGCAGGATGTTGCCCCACGGGTTGGACCGCGGCGGCGACAGGGTGCCGAAATCGAGGACCGGCGAGAGCAGCACGAGGCCCGACAGGCCGACGCCGACATCCTCCTGGAGCTTGGCGGCGATCAGCGGCCCGCGGAAGCCGCCGTAGCTCTCGCCGACGTAGAACTTCGGGTCGCCCATGCGGGTGTTGACGCGCAGGTAGCGGGCGATCGCCGCCGACAGCACCGAGGCATCCGAGTCGACGCTCCAATACGCCTTGCCGTCGCCGTCGGCGGCGCGGCTGTAGCCGGTGCCGACCGGATCGATGAAGACGAGGTCGGTGAAGTCGAGCCAGGTGCCGTCGTTCGGCACCAGCGCCACCGAACGTGACGGGCTGATGCTCGACCCGTCGGCCGGCAGGCGCCACGGGCCGATCGCGCCGACGTTCAGGTAGGCCGACGCCGCGCCGGGGCCGCCGTTGATCGCGAAGGTGATCGGCCGCGCCGTCCCGGCCGCCGCGGGGCGAGTGTAGGCGACGAAGGCGATCTCGGCCTGCAGCTTGCCGGACTCGTCGACCAGCGGCAGGCTGCCGGCGGTGGCGGTGAAGTCGAGCTTCTGGCCGTTGGGGAGCGTGACGCTCTGCTCGGTGGTGGAATCGGGCGGAAGCTTGCGGCCCTCGGCCGGCCGCGATTCGGAGGGGCCGCGCTGCGGCGCCTGGGCGATGGCCGGAAGCGGGGCGAAAGCCATCAGGAGCGCAAACCCGAACGCGCATGCCCTCCCCCCCCTGCGGGAGAGGGTTTGCCTCGCGTCGGCGAGGCTCGGGAGAGGGGTGCGCGTTATCCGGCACTGTCGCTCCCCCCTCCCGGCCCGCTGAGCGGGCAACCTTCTCCCGCAGAGGGGGGAGGGAAGCGCGCGGAGCGCGGCCTCGATCGCATTGTCAAACAAGCGCATGGCGAATCCTGAAATCCGGTCGGGTGCGCGAGGGAACGTCACGCCTTCTTCAGCCAGCGGCCGTCGTCGTCCTGCTGCCAGTAGGCGACCGCGTGGCCGGCGGCCTTGGCCGCCTTCCACTGCTCGCGGGCGCGCAGGAGCGCATCCTGGTCGGTGCCGTCGAACAGCACGCAGATGCGCTGGTAGTCGCCGACATCCGGCGGCAGGTCGGCGCCCTCGACGAGGAAGCGGATGGCGGCGGCGTTGGGGTTGGTCTCGCGCAGCGTCAGCACCACCGGCTGGCTCGCCGCATCCGGCTCGCGATCGGTGCCGTGGGGCAGGAAGCTGTCGTCGCGGAAGGTCCAGAGGTGGTCGTCGAGCGCCTGCAGCCGCTCCTCGGTCGCCGCCTGGATCGCCGCCTGCCAGCCGCGCTCGCGCGACTTCTCGACGAGGTTCGGCAGCACCGCTTCGAGCGGCTGGTTCTGGAGGTGGTAGAAGAGGATGTCCGTCACGTCCGCTCAGATAGGCCGTCGCGCGCGCCTTGCACAGCGCGTCATCGGCGCACTCACCCCGGCAGGATCACGTGCGGGACGAACAGGGCCGCGTTCGTTGTGATCGGCCCATCCGACTCGCGCAGGCACAGCCCGACGCAGTCGTCGCCGACGATCCAGGCGCCGACGAGGGCGTGGCGCCCGTCGAAGCACGGCAGCTCGGCGAGCGCCTGGCGGACGTGACCGCCTGCGCCGTAGGGGCCGTGGTCCTGGGCCAGCACGGCGCCGTCGCACACCATCAGCACGTTGGCGCCCTCGCGCGAGAACAGCGGCTTCTTGACGAAAGAGGTACCGAGCCGCGCCTTCTGGGGGTCGTCCTCGAAATAGGCCGGCAGCAGGTTCGGATGGCCCGGCTCGCGGGCGAACAGGTGCGGCAGCAGCCCCTTGTTCGACAGCACCGCCTTCCACGGCGGTTCGAGGAAGCGCGTCGGCGTCGCGGACAAGGCCGCGCCGAACGCATCCGCGAACGCCCATTCCCACGGATAGAGCTTGAACAGGGTCGTGATCGGCGTCAGCGCCCGGTCGACGAAGCGGCCGTCGGCGGCGAGCCCGATGTCGCCGAGGTCGAGGAAGCGGGTCGCGAGGCCGGCCTGGCGCGCGCAATCCTCGATGTAGGCGACGGTGCCGCGGTCCTCGGGCGCGTCGGCGTAGGCCGTCAGCGCCAGCGACGCGCCGCCGACCGCGCGGAAGCGGGCGATCAGGCACTCGTGCACGGTGTTGAACTGGTCCGACCCGGCCGGCAGCCGGCCGAGCCGCAGCAGGTCCTCGAGCCACAGCCACTGGAACACCGCCGCCTCGTAGAGCGCCGTCGGCGTGTCGGCGTTGTATTCCAAGAGCTTGGCCGGGCCGGTGCCGTCGCCGCCATAGGCGAGGTCGAGCCGGCCGTAGAGCGTGGGGTCGCCGCGGCGCCAGCTGTCACGCACCACGTCCCAGGCGGCTTCCGGGATCGCGAGCGAGGCGAGGATGCGCGCGTCCTCGACCGCGTCGGCGACGAAGTCGAGGCACAGGGCGTGGAGCTCGGTGCCCGGCCCCTCGATGTCGCGCTCGATCTCTTCGAGGGTGAAGGCGTAGGCGTGGCTTTCGTCCCAATAAGGTGCGCCGTCGAGGGTGTGGAAGGTGAAGCCGTTGGCCTGCGCGCTCGCGCGCCAGTCCGGCCGCTCGCCCAACGCGATGCGGCGCATCAGCCGCCGCCCCCGTGGCCCGCCGTCCCGTGCGCGGCGAAGCTGCGGCCCGTGGC
>NZ_VRUX01000350.1:0-4437 GCF_008039885.1 Methylobacterium sp. WL103 | reverse complement strand
CCAGAGCCCGGGCCGCGAGCGCGCGAACCGGGGCAGGGCGATCCGCCCGAGGGCCACGCCGAACAGCACGATCCCGAACCACGGGAACAGCGGCACGTAGTCGTTGGTCTGCGGCGTCAGCCGGCCGAGGCCGAGGAAGAACAGCGCGGGCGCGTCGAGGGCCGGGTGCGCCGCGAGGTGTGGCAGCGCCACGACCAGGGCGCCGGCCAGGGCCGTCACGATCGCCGGCACGAACAGGAACGGCAGCGCCAGCACGCTCGACGCCGCGATGCAGTGCAGGATGCCGAAGAAGATGAAGCTGTCGGGAAAGGCGACGTATGTCGCGAACGTGATCAGGATCGCGGCCCCGCCGACCCGCAGCAGCCGCAGCAGGGTCGGCCGCAACCGCACGCCGCGCCCGTTCATCAGCACGAGGCCGGCCCCGACCAGCACCAGGAACGAGCCGGCGATGACGTGCGCCGCGATCCGTCCGGCGGGCGACAGCGCTGCGTTCTCAGGCGTGAGGCGGAGGTAGCCGAGGTCCCAGGTCAGGTGGTAGGCGGCCATCGCTGCGAGCGCCGTGGCGCGCGCCGCGTCGATCGCGGGGATGCGGCCGGGCGCGGATGTCGGCGCTTCCGGTGACGCGGCGGAGGCGGAGGCGAGGGGAGGATCGGATCGCATGCCGGGCCTAAGCATCATTCGCCGGGCGCGGCCATGGCCGGCGTCGAAATTCCTACGCGGGACCAGGCCTCGGCCACTCATCCCAGCCCTGCCGCAACGCGGCAACAATCACGAGAATGTGACCGCGCTCGGTTGTCTTCACCGAGGGCCTTCGCCATCGGCACGCCGGCGCAAAAGCGTGAGTCCCGACACGGACTTGGGCCGAACGCCGACATGCCGGACAGCCGCAAAACCTTGGAAAATCGCGCCGATTCCCCGGCCGCTGCAACCGGACGCAGCAGGGCTGCCGGGCAAAGAGGCTTTCGCCGCCTCAAGACTTCGTTAATCCTGAGGCCGAAACGCACGTCGCGATTCGGTGTAGGTTGCTTATCGACATGTCTGACGGGTTCGGATCAGGGCCGGCGAGCGCACGGACGGACGGGGTGGGCATCGGCACCTCGCCGCAGGGCGAGGTCGACGAGCCGCTCGACCTCATCGAGGTCTCGGGCCGGATCAAGTGGTTCGACGTCGCCAAGGGGTTCGGCTTCATCGTCCCGGACGACGGCATGCCGGACGTGCTGCTCCATGTCACCTGCCTGCGCCGCGACGGGCACCAGAACGCGAGCGAGGGCGCCCGCATCGTGGTCGAGGCGACCGAGCGCGCCCGCGGCTGGCAGGCCTTCCGCGTGCTGTCGCTCGATCAATCCTCGGCGACCCACCCGTCAGAACTGCCGCTGCCCCGCACCCATGTCAGCGTGACGCCGACGAGCGGGCTCGAGACCGCCGTGGTGAAGTGGTTCAACCGCCTGCGCGGCTTCGGATTCCTGACGCGGGGCGACGGCACGCCGGACATCTTCGTCCACATGGAGACCCTGCGGCGCTACGGTATCGCCGAATTGAAGCCCGGCGAGACGGTGCTCGTGCGATACGGCGACGGCTCCAAGGGCGTGATGGCCGCCGAGGTCCGGCTGCCCGACGGGGCCGTCCCGTCCTCGCATTGATGGTGCTCCGCTTGTCTCGCGTTCGAAACCTCCTCGCCGGCGGCCTCGCCCTCGGGCTTCTCGGCATGCCCGCGCTCCTACCGGCCATGGCTCCGGCCTCCGCTCAAGGCGCACAGCAGGCCAAGGCTCAGACCGAGCCGCTCAGCATCCGTTCGAAGGACGGCACCCACCGCTTCGACGTCGAGGTGATGCGCGACGACGCCGGGCGCACCCGCGGCCTGATGTTCCGCCGCACCATGGCGCCGAACCACGGCATGCTGTTCGATTTCGAGCGGTCCGAGCCGGTCGCGATGTGGATGAAGAACACCTACCTGCCGCTCGACATGGTGTTCATCCGCGCCGACGGCACCATCGCCCGGGTCGCGGCCGACACCGAGCCGCTCTCCACCGCCATCGTCGCCTCGCCGGAGCCGGTGCTGTCGGTGCTGGAGCTCAACGCCGGCACCGCCGCCCGTCTCGGGATCAAGGCCGGCGACCGCGTCGAGCACCCTCTGTTCCAGCGCCGCTGAGGCAGAGCGCCGGCGCGCTCCGGAAATATGAACGCATCGAGAACATCGCGCTTGACGCCCGTTCCGTTGCGGATCAGTGTTCTTCGTATGTTCCACGCGGAACGGGCGCACGATCGTCGCGCCTCTCCCGCGAAGGTGGCGAGGATCCCGATGATCGACGCAGCTATCGCCCCGTGCGCCAAGGCCGTCCTGTTCCGTAACGCCGACTGGACGCTGTCGGGCGAAGGCCTCGAGCACCGCACGACCGGCTACTTCATCGGCCGCGACGTGCTCGGCGCCCGGCGCGCCGAGGGCCTTTGGGACTGGCCGCTGCAGATGGCCGAGAAGAGCTGGTGCCGGCCGAGCCTGTTCCGCGAGGCGTTCCTGACCGCGCTCGACCGGTTCGGCATCGCCCGCGACGCCGGCCTCGGCCAGGCCTTCGCCCTCGGCTTCGGCCGATTCCTGCATCTGTTGCTGCATGCCGTCGGCGCCGCGCTTGAGCCCGTCCAGCGCACGGCCCTGCGCGTCGACGGCGTCGCCCTCTTGCCCGTCCTTCAGCGCGTTCTCGGCCTCGCGCATGGCATCCTCGGCATCGGACAGGCCTTCCTCGCCCTTCATGCCGTTCTCCTTCATGCGGTTCTGCAGGTCCTGCAGGCGCTCGCGCAGGGCCTGCTGGCGTTCGCCGACGCCGCCCTGCTGGCCCTTCTGCTGGCCCTTGCCCTGCTGCTGTCCCTGTTGACCCGGCTCCCCTTGGCCCTGTTGACTTTGCCCCTGTTGACTTTGGCCCTGCTGGCCGGGGCTCTGCTGCCCCCGCTGGCCGGGCTTCTGCCCCTGCTGGCTGCGGTTCGGCGGCCGCTGGCCCTGCTCGGGGCCGGGCTTCTCCTGGCCTTCCTTGAAGGTCTCGTCGCGCAGGCCCTGCTGCTCGCGGGCCATCTGGTCGAGCTCCTTCATCTGCTTCTGCATCTCGCGGGCGGTCGGATCGGACTTGCCGCCCTGCTCGGCGCTCTGCAGGTTCTCGAGGATGTTGCGCAGCTGCTCCATCAGGCGCTGCGCCTCGGCGGTGTCGCCGCGCTTCATCGCCTCGGCCATGTCCTTGAGCATCTTGTCGAGGTCGTCCGGCGTCACCGACTTCGATGGCTGGCCCTGCTTGTCGCGCGAACCCTGCTCGCGCGGCTGCTTGCTCTGCTTCTCGGCAAGCTCCTTCATGAATTTGTCGAGCGCCTGCTTCAGGTCCTGCGTCAGGCGCTTGATCTCGTCGTCGGGGGCCCTCTTGTCGATCGCTTCCTTGAGCCGGTCCTGCGCCTGCCGAAGCTTCTTCTCGGTGTCCGAGAGGTCGCCGTCTTCGATCTTGAGAGCCATCTCCCAAAGCAGGTCCGCCACCTCGATGAGGGCGGCGTCGTTCCCGGCCGCGCGCAGGCGGCGCGCCGCGGTCTTCAGGCCGAGGAACACGCCCGGCTGCGGCGTGAACAAATCCGGTGCGACAAGCAGGGCGTCGAGCGCCATCTGCACCCGGACGCGACCTTCGTCCGGCGTCACGACGAGGCGGCGGCGCTCTTCTGCCAGCGCCCGCGCCAGGGGATCGCGGAACGGGCGAGCCGGCAGCACCATCTCGGTCGTCGGCGTGCGGCCTTCCTGGCCGGCCTCGTCCTTGACGAGGTACGTGAAGCGCACCCGCGCGCCGGACCAGGGGTTGTCGGTGAGGTCGACGAGCGTCTTGGTGTCGGTCTCGCCGTTGGCGTCGCCGGGCAGGGCCAGGGCGATCCGCGGCGGCGGCACCAGCGAGCGCGTACCCTCGATCGGCTCGACGACCCCCTCGGCGGAGGCGATGCCGTAATCGTCCTTGGCGCGATAGCTGAGGTTGAAGGTGCCGCGCCCGTTCACCTCGGGCCCGCCGACGGCGTGGACCTCCGGCGGCAGGTCGGGGATCGCCTCGACCACCAGGCGCTGAATCTGGCCCGGCGCCGCGATGGTCAGCGCGGCGCTCGGGCCGACGATTTGGAACCGGTCCTCGCGCAGGTCCGGCCGCGGCTCCTTGCCGGGCACGGCCTTGAGGCCGGCATCCGGCGTCAGCACCGTCTGCGCCGGACTTTCGCCCGCGATGCGCACGATCAGCTGCGAGTTCACCGGCACGCGCAGGCGCTGCTCGCCCCCGGACATGGCGACCGCCAGCGGCGGAAGCCGGGTGTAGAGCGGCGGGTCGATCCAGGCGTCGATGCGGTAGCTCGGCCCGGCGGATGCGGCTTCGCGCCAGTCGAACGCGCTGCCGAGGCGCTCGCGCCATTCCGGGCCGGCGACGAACAAGCTCGCCA
>NZ_VRUX01000034.1:0-18333 GCF_008039885.1 Methylobacterium sp. WL103 | reverse complement strand
CTCGTGCAGGGCCCGGTCGGCAGAGACCTCGGCCGCGCGCGCCGGGTTGCCGACGAGCCACGCCTCGACGAGCGCGCGCCGCTCCGGTTCCAGGCGGCCGTCGATCAGGCCGTGCAGGTCGTCCTCGCCGACCGGGCGGGGATCCCCGCTCATTTCACCCTCCTCAAGAGGCCGGTCCGGCCAGTTTCCAGAAAACTTCGCATCCGCGTCCGCGCCCGGCTCAACCGGGACATCACGGTGCCGAGCGGTACGCCAAGCACCTGGGCCGCCTCGGCATAGGACAGATCCTCCACCGAGACGAGGAGCAGCACCGAGCGCTGTTCCTCGGGCAGGGCGTCGAGGCCGGCGAGCACGTCGCGGGCCCCCATCGCGGCCTCCGGGTCGAGACATGGGTCGGGCACCTGCTCCAGCGCTTCCGCGCCGCAATCGACGCCGCGCCGGCCCCGGCGCCGGACGGCGCCGAGGAACAGGTTGCGCTCGATCGTGAACAGCCACGCTCGGAGGTCGCCGTCGCGGCGGCGCCCGGACCAAGCGGACAAGGCCCGCTCCAGGGTGTCCTGGACGAGGTCGTCCGCCGCCTCGCGGTCTCGCAACAGCGCGACGGCGTAGCGCCGCAGGGCCGGGATTTGCGGTTCGATCAGGGCGGCGATCTCGTCCAACGACGCTTCCCGGTCAGAGGGGGCCGATCAAGGCATTCACCGATCAAGGCTTGGCGATGTGCCACGCGCCATTGAGGAAGCCGTCGCCGTTGATGTCGCCGGGCTTGGTGTCCTTGGCAAAGATGTAGAGCGGCTTGCCCTTGTAGGCCCACTGCATCGTGCCGTCGTCCCGCGTCACCATCGTCCAGTCGCCGCTGGCGGCCGAGCCGGAGGCGGCCATCAGGGCCGGCCAGTTGATGGCGCAGGGGCCGTTGCACATCGACTTGCCGCCCTTGTCCTTGTCGAAGGTGTATAGGGTCATGCTCTTGGCATCGACGAGCGCCGGCCCCTTGGCGGTCTCGGCCGTCATGGCAGGCGCGGCGGCCTGGGCGGCCAAGGCGGAGAAGGCGACAGCCGCGAAGGCGGCGCGGATCAGCAGAGTGCGCATGGGTGAGGTCTCCCGCGGTCGAGCATGACCGCATCGGGAGGGATGCCGAAGAGGCGCCTCTATTCCACGCGTCTTCTCGACGACAGATCACGAAGGCGTGAACGGGCTCTCAGCCACATCCGCGGAATAAAGCCGCGCCCCAGGCATCCTTCCCATCGACACCGGATCAAAAGGAAGCCGCATGCGCGGAGCACTGGGATTTGCCGTGACGGCGGCGCTGATGGCGAGCGGCCTCGTCGGCGGCCGGATGATGATGCGCCCGACCTTGGCCGCCACCGAGCCAGCGGCAGCTCCGTCCGCGTCCTTCGACGCGATGATGGCGCAGTCGATGGCGCAGATGCATGCCGACATGATGGTCCCGCCCTCGGGCGACCCCGACCGCGACTTCGCCGCGATGATAATCCCGCACCACGAAGGCGCGATCGCGATGGCGAAGGCGGAGCTGCTCCACGGCAAGGATCCGGTCCTGCGCCGCCTCGCGCAGGGGATCGTCGTCGAGCAGGGCCAGGAGATCGATGTGATGCGCCGCGCGCTCGCCGATCGCTCCGCGATGCCGGGTCGGTCCGCCGGCGCCCCTCCCGTTCACCACCATGGCGCGGCACCTGCCGCCGAGATGCCTTCGGAGCACCGCCGATGAAGACCGCCCTGACCGTTCTCGCCCTTGTGCTGCTCTCCGGCTCGGCCTTCGCCGGGCAGGCTCCGGGCCCCACCACGGCGCCCGACGTGCCCATCAGCAGCAAAGACCGGTTCTACACCTCCGATCAGTTCTCCAATACGGTCTCGGTAATCGATCCCGCCGCCAACACCCTGCTCGGGGTGATCCGGCTCGGCGACCCGACGCCGATAAATCTGAGCCCGCTCTATCGCGGGCAGCTTCTGGTTCACGGCATGGGCTTCTCGCCGGACCACAGGACCCTGCTCGCGGTCTCGATCGGTTCGAACTCCGTGAGCTTCATCGACACGGCGACCAACGCGGTCCGCCACACCGCCTATGTCGGCCGCTCGCCGCACGAAGCCTTCTTCACGCCGGACGGCCGAGAGGTCTGGGTGAGCGTGCGCGGCGAGGACTATATCGCCGTGCTCGATGCCGCGACCGCCATGGAGACCCGCCGGATCACCGTACCGAACGGGCCGGGCATGACGATCTTCTCGCCGGACGGCACCTACGGTTACGTCTGCTCCAGCTTCAGCCCCGAGACCGTCGTCATCGACACCAAGACCCACGCCATCGTCGGCCGCGTGAAGCAGGAGAGCCCGTTCTGCCCCGACATCGCCGCCACGCCGGACGGCAAGCAGGTGTGGTTCACCCTCAAGGATGTCGGCCGGACCCAGGTGTTTTCGGCGCGTCCGCCATTCGCGCCGCTGAAGACGATCGAGACCGGGCCAATCACCAACCACGTCAACATCGTCTCGACCAAGGCCGGCCAGTTCGCCTATGTGACGATCGGCGGCCTGAACCAGGTCAAGGTGTTCCTCACCGACGATTTCTCCCAGCTCGCAACGATCCCGACCGGCGCCCTGCCGCACGGGCTCTGGCCCTCGGGCGACGGCACCCGCGTCTATGTCGGCCTGGAGAACGCCGACAAGGCCGCGGTGATCGACACCGCGTCGAACACGGTGATCGCCGAGGTGCCGATCGGGCAGGGTCCGCAGGGCGTCGCCTACGTCCCGAACGCCGTACCGGAGGGCGACGGAATGCAAAACCTGCAGCCGCTGGGGGTCGCAGGCCAGACCAGTGCGCTGTCGCTCGCGGGCAGCGACGGCAAGCCGGCGACGCAGGTCACCCTGTTCGACCAGGGCGTGCTGCAGACGCTGCAGGCCGCGATCACGGGACTGGCGCCGAAGATGCCGTTCGTGCTGGCGCTGTCCGCAGATCCGAAGGGCGCGACCGGCCTGGAGCCACTCGCCGCCTTCACCACCAACCCGGCCGGCGCGGCCATCGTCAACGCGATCGGCCCGATCCGGCAAGTCACCCGCAAGGACGCCGGCCCGAGCCGCCGTTACCTCGTGGTCGCGGCGGGCAAGCCCGGCAAACTCGGCGGCGTCGAGCAGGTGCAGATCACGGATTAATCGAGCGGTGTCGCCAGTCCGGAAGGGGAACATCTCAAACAATGCCTCCGTGACGCGAGCCCAGCCTCGATGTCTGCTTTCGAGAACAGCGTCAGCCTGCTTCTATGGCGTAGTTGGGTCGGGACCCGCCGGTCCGCTCTATGACCGGATCGGGTGGATTGGTGCCGGTCCGCTTCTTGGAGCCCAAGCCATGAAGCGGACCTTCGTTCGGGGAACGACTTTGGGCAGGTAGACTTCGGCAAAGTTTGGGTCGGGCGGTCAAACCAGTCGGGCGTCGCCATCGATGTGGAGGGTCTCGCCGTTCATGAAGCCGTTGCTCATGAGGAAGACGACAGCTGCGCCAGCCTCCTCCGCCGTGCCGAGACGACGCTGCGGTAGCTTCTCCCTGAGGGCGGCGACGTAGGCGTCACGATGAGCGCCCAGCGTACGGGAAAGAAGCGGTGTGTCCGTGGTGCCGGGTGAGAGCGTGCTAACGCGTATCGGCGCGAGTTCCAGCGCCAGGCCCCGGGCAAAAGCCTCCATCGCCGCCGAGGCGGCGGCGAGCACTGCCGTTCCCTGGGCACTCGGGCGATCCGCAAGTGCCCCCGAGATGAAGGTCACGGAGCCATCCGAAGCGAGGCGGTCACCGAGCGTCCATAGGGTATGGACTGCGGCCCAGATCCGCTCGTCGAAGGCGCGCTTCATGTATCTAACACGCACGAAGGTACTCTCGTCATCCTCGGGCGAGCAACGGACGCTGAGTGGCGGAGACGGGACACTATGGAGATCGCGGTCCTAACGGCTGCCACGGGCCTCGCAGGATCCCTGGTGGGGGCAGCTTCGTCGATGGTCACGACCTGGCTTACGCAGAACGGCCAGCGGAAGGCACAGTGGCAGGCGGGCGAGGTTGCGAAGCGCGAGGCTTTGTACGACGAGTTCATCGCGGAAGCATCGAAATGCCTCGCGGACGCCCTGACCCACGATCCGGATGGACCGGAGGTGGTCGTCGGCCTGTTCGCCATCATAGGCAGGATGCGCCTGCGGTCTTCCAGGCCCGTGGTCGAGGCGGCCGAGCGTCTGACGGGCTTCGTCGTAGAGACTTACCACGCACCGAACCTGACCTTCGCGGAGATCCGGGCGACCTTCATGCGCGGGGACGCGCCCGATCCGCTCGCGGACTTCGGGGAGGCATGCCGTCGGGAGCTTCAGGACTTGCGGGGATAGCCATCGGGAAACCGCGACCGACGCCATCGGATCGAGGGGCCGGCAGGGATACAAAGGCGTCACGCCACTTGGAATTCGTCGCTACCGCGACTCGTCGACAGGCTGCCTTACGTGGCCAGCGGACCCCTAGCCGGGCACCCGAGGGATAGGGCCACGGTTGCGCACCAGACACGAAACTGGCGGTTCCGGGGATGGCGCCGATAACGCTCCCGCAGCGGACATCGGTCCTGTCGGCTTTTGCGGCCTGCACCACCGGACGTGATCATCAAGCGTCGTAACCCATCCAGGCCCGTGTCTCGGCGAGGATCTCGTCCGACAGCATTGGGTCGTCGACCGCACGCGCGAGGACGAGCGCACCGATCAGGGCAGCGTAGGTGCCGATGGCCTCGCGGCGTCGCTTGGCGGTGACGCCGGCGGGGAGCGCCTCGGTCATGCGATCGATCTGCGTTCGGATGCCGGTCGTCATAGCCGAACGCGCCGCCGGCGGCCGGTGACGGATATCGGCTGCCAGGGCCGCCATCGGGCACCCGTCCGCCGCATCGTCCCGATGCGCAGGCGATAGATACCTCGCGATGGCCCCTTCCAAGTCGCCGCCCCTTCCCGAGACCTCGGCCGTGGCATGGGCGATGGCATGCGCCATCAAGTCCTCCTTGGAGGCGAAGTGACCGTAGAAGCCGCCGTGCGTCAGGCCCGCAGCCTTCATCACCTCGGCGACCCCGACCGCGTCGAAGCCCTTCTCCCGAAACAGCCGGCTGGCCTCGGACAGGATGCGGTGGCGGTTCTCCCGCATCTGCTCCTGGGTCACACGCATTGCAAAAAATCTCCTTCGTTGCCGTTGACACTAATATGATCGCGATCATATTTTGTTTCAATCATGATTGCGATCATAAAAAACGCCACGTCATGCAAGGGATCGTACAATGTCGCGCAAACCCTCCGTCCTCGTCACCGGCGCCTCCACCGGGATCGGTGCGACCTACGCCGACCGCTTCGCCCGGCGCGGCCACGACCTCGTCCTCGTCGCCCGTGACAAGGCACGGATGGAGGAACTCGCCGGGCGCCTACGCGGCGAGTACGGCGTCGCCGTCGACGTCCTGCCGGCCGACCTTACCGTGCCGGACCAGGTCCGGGCCGTGGAGGCGCGCCTGTGCGACGACGACCGCATCGGCATCCTGATCAACAACGCAGGCGGCAACGTCGGCGGCAGCTTCATCGAGCAGGCCACCGACGACGTCGAGCGGATCGTGACCCTCAACGCGACGTCGCTGCTTCGGCTCTCCAGCGCGGTCGCGCCCCGCCTCGCCAAGGCCGGGACGGGCGCCATCGTCAACATCGGCTCCGTGGTCGGATTGGCCCCAGAGTTCGGCATGTCGGTCTACGGCGCGACCAAGGCCTTCGTCCTGTTCCTGTCCCAGGGCCTGAGCCACGAGCTGTCGCCCAAGGGGGTGTACGTGCAGGCAGTGCTGCCGGCGGCAACGCGCACCGAGATCTGGAGCCGCTCGGGAGCAGACCCGGCCACGTTGCCGCCGATGATGGAGGTCGGCGACCTCGTGGACGCCGCCCTGGTCGGGTTCGACCGCCGCGAGCCCGTGACCATCCCGCCGCTCCACGACGCCGGGCAGTGGGACGCCTTCCAGGCGGCGCGTCAGGCGATGATCCCGGGGTTCGCCCAGGTCCTCCCAGCACCGCGCTACGCTCCCGCCCCGTGAATCGTCGAAATCGCAAAAGTTTGGAGACCGTAGTCCCGTGAAGGCGTTCATTCTCGACCGATACAAGAAGAAGCAGCCGCTTCGGCTCGGCGACCTGCCGGAGCCAGCGATGGGGCCCGGTGACGTCCTGGTCGAGATCGCTGCGGCCGGGCTCAACGTCCTGGACGCCAAGATCCGCAACGGCGAGTTCAAGCTCCTCCTGCCGTATAAGCCGCCCTTCGTCCTCGGGCACGACCTTGCCGGGACCGTCGTCCGGACCGGGGCCAATGTCCGACGCTTCAAGGTGGGCGACGAAGTCTATGCCCGCCCGCGGGACGGTCGCATCGGCACCCTCGCCGAGCGCATCGCCGTCGACGAGGCGGACGTCGCGCTCAAGCCCAAAAACCTCTCGATGACCGAGGCGGCCTCCATTCCCCTCGTTGGCCTGACCGCATGGCAGGTCCTGGTCGAGCAGGCCAAGCTCAAACGGGGGGACAAGGTGCTGATCCACGCCGGCTCCGGTGGCGTCGGCACCTTCGCCATCCAACTCGCCAAGCACCTCGGCGCCACGGTCGCGACCACGGCGAGCGCGGGGAACGCCGACCTCGTCAGGAGCCTCGGGGCCGACATCGTCATCGACTACAAGCGCCAGGACTTCGAGAAGGTCCTGTCCGGCTACGACGTCGTCCTGAACAGCCTCGACGGCGACACGCTCCGGAAGTCGCTGGACGTGCTCAAGCCGGGTGGCAAGCTGATCTCGATTTCCGGGCCGCCGGACCCGACCTTCGCCAAGGCGCAGGGGCTGAACGTTGTCCTCGCGCTGGTCATGCGCGTGTTGAGCCTCGGCATCCGTCGCAAGGCCAAGGCGCGCGGCGTCGATTACGCGTTCCTGTTCATGCGGGCGAACGGGGCGCAACTCGCGCGGATCGCGGCCCTGATCGAGGCGGGAACCATCCGCCCGGTCGTGGACCGGGTGTTCCCGTTCGCGGCGACAGACGAGGCCCTGACCGACCTGGAGGCCGGCCGGTCCAAGGGCAAGGTCGTGGTCGAGATCCGATGACGGGAACACCTCACATGGACATGCCCATATCCCGCTTCGCCGATCTCGCGCGCAGGTGGGTCGACGCCCCGACCCGGAGCGTTGCGGCCGCCGTGACGACCTTCGCGTACCGGCAACTCGGGCCGGCATCCGGGGTACCGGTGATCCTGCTCAATCACTGGGGAGCGAACCTCGACAACTTCGACCCGCGCATCGTCGACGGGCTCGCCGCAGGTCGTCCGGTCATCGCGCTCGACTATCGCGGCATCGGTGCCTCGGGCGGCCAAGCACCACTTACGGTGGCTGAGATGGCGGCCGACACCGTTGCGACCATCCGGGCCCTCGTCCTGGATCGGGTCGACATCGTCGGCTTCTCGCTGGGAGGCTTCGTGGCGCAGGAGGTCGCGCTGCGGGAGCCTGCCCTCGTGCGCAGGCTGATCCTGGCCGGGACCGGACCTGCCGGTGGCACTGGCATCGATAAGGTCGGGTCGGTGTCGTGGCCGCTCATCGTGAAGGGGCTGCTGACCTTCCGGGATCCGAAGACGTACTTGTTCTTCACCGCTTCGGAAGCCAGTCGCCGTGCGGCGAAGGCGTTCCTGGGACGCCTGAAGGAGCGCACGTCGGATCGGGACCCGTCGGTCGGGATCGGGGCGTTCCGGAGGCAACTCAAGGCGATCCACGCCTGGGGTCGGCAGGGGCCACAGGACCTGGGCCGGATCGAGCGACCCGTCCTCGTCGTGAACGGAGACCGGGACATCATGGTGCCGAGCGCGAACTCCGCAGATATGGCGCGTCGCCTGCCGGACGCCGAACTCGTCATCTACGAGGATGCCGGCCACGGCGGCATCTTCCAGTACCACCAAGCTTTTACACCGAAGGCGGTCGCCTTCCTGGATGGCTGAACAAGGCACCGTCGATGGGGCGCGGGCCGTCGAATGGCTCCGCGCCCTCTGGTCGATACCGGATCCATCATACGTCCCAGACAAGGTAGCATCCGCATGATCCAGGACATCGCGGTTCGTCATCATGTCCATCTCAGCGACCGCAGCTACGACGCCGTGGTCGCGGCCTTCCGGGAAGCCGTCGGCTCGGTGGAGGAGGGGTTCGACCAAGCCGCGGCGGAGGTCACAAGCCGGGAGGGCTTCGAGGCCTTGGCCCATTCCCGAGAAGGCAGAAGCGGGTTCATGTCCTTCCTGCCGGTCGATCACGGCAAGTGGCTGCGTTGGGTCGGCATTGAGGGCAAGTGCGTGATGTTCGTGCTCGGCAACCCGCTGATCGCCCAGACGATGATGCGTCACAGCATGGCGGTCGGCCTCAACGTACCGGTCCGCTTGGCCATCTACGAGGATGCGGATGGCGGGACGCGGGTTGCCTACGACCTGCCCTCCAGCCTGATGAGCACGATCCATGACGGACGGGTCCATGACGCGGCCCTCAAGCTCGATGCCAAGCTAATCGCGCTCGCCGAGCAGATCTCCGGCGCCAAGGCCTGAAGGGGTCCCTTCGGACCCGGCATCGCTTGTGACGGCAAACGCGGTCCGAACCCTGATCGTATCCGGCCCGGGCACGACGAAGGTATCCGACGCGCTCGGCGCGTCCGGGAGCCAGTGCATCGTCTCGTGCATGCAACTTTCGGCAGCGCGTGACGACGAACTGAGGTGCTGGCTGTTTCACGAACCGGTCTTCGAAGCTCGCCTCCAGCGGTTGGCCGGCGGTGCAAAGGGCGGCATCCGCACCATCACGACGACCGACATGCCCTCCCGGCCTTACGGTCCGGCGGAGGTCAGAACCGGCGCAGGCCCATCCGGAGGTTCGCCCTGGCCACCTACGACCTCGCGGATGCCAGGACGCTGGTCATCAACCGCACCGCCGCCAGGCGCGCGTCGAACATGCGCTCGCACGAGCAGGGGAATGGGGAGGCGATCCGGTTCGCAACACGCCTCTGCGGCCGCTTCGTGCGATATGGCCTGCGCATGCAGGCCAGGCGATGCTTCCTTCATCACGTCTGCCCGTCACGCCTCATGCCCATGACATCGCCGAGCCAAGAGGGTGGACTTTCCGTGATGGCCGCGTCCGGGAATATGTCCGCCGGAGCTAGCGTAGGGTCAGCGCATCCAACCAGCCGTGGGACGCGGCATAGCGGATGATCTCCGCCCGCGTCCTCAGCCCGAGCTTCTCGGCGGCCCTGGCCTTGTAGGTCTCGACCGACTTCACGCTGACGTCGATCCGTCGGGCGATCTCCTTGTTGCTGAGACCCTGCGCAATGAGGCGTAGCGTCTCCGTCTCCCGTGGGCTGAGCGCCTCGCCACCGTCGCCTCCGGTACCCTTCGCCGATGTCGCGGGTTGCTGCATGGCGTGGCCCGCGACGGACGGGTCGAGGTAAACGCCACCCGCCGCCACCGCATGGACCGCCCTGAGGAGGTCCTCGGCCGCGGAGCGTTTCAGTAGGTAGCCCCTGGCGCCGGCCCTCAGCAGCGGCTGGACGTAGGCGGCGTCCTCGTGGACCGTGAGGACGAGGACCCTGGTCTCGGTGCACTCGGCGGTGACCCGCTCCGTCAGTTCGAGGCCGTTGAGGCCGGGCATCGACACGTCGACAACGGCGACCTCGGGCGAGACCGAGCGGATCAGGGGAAGCGCCTCGCCGCCGTTCGTGGCCTCGCCGACCAGTTCGATCTCGGGGTCGGCGTTCAGGAGCGCCCGGATGCCGGCGAGGACGATGGGATGGTCGTCGGCGAGGACGACGCGGATGCGGCCCATGGACAGGTCCTTCATGCGCAGGCGGCCTGCGGAACGGGGATGGCGATGAACAACGTCGTGCCGACCCCCGGAGAGGTTTCCAGCGTCAGCGCACCGCCGAGGAGCGACAGGCGCTCGCGGATGCCGGACAGGCCCAGGCGCGGCTTGGCCGGTGAACCGTCCTCCGTCATCCCGGGAACGACCTCGGGATCGAAACCGCCTCCGTCGTCCTCGACGATCACCCGCACCTCCTGCGGACGGTGCTCGACCGAGACGCTGACGGTGTCGGCCTCGGCATGCTTCAGGACGTTGGTGAGCGCCTCCTGCACGATCCGATAGATCGCGGTCTCGGCGGCGGCGGACAAGCGGACGGGGTCGCCGAGGAACTCCAGGTCGGCGCGGACGCCATGGCGCCGCCCCCACTCCCGGAGCAGGGTGGCGAGGGCCTCGTGCAGGCCGAGATCGTCGAGGGCGGTCGGGCGCAGGTCGACGGCCGCGCGATGGATGTCGCGCCCGATCTCGCCGGCGAGCGATTGCAGCCATTGGACCTGCCGGGTCGCTTCCGGGGCGGCGACGCAGGATGCGAGCAGCCGTTCCAGGCCCTTCAGGCCGAGCGATAGGCCCGTGACGGTCTGGCCGACCTGGTCGTGGAGCTCGCGCGCGATGCGGCGCTGTTCATTCTCCTGCGCCTCGCCGAGGCGGCGGAGGAGTTCGAGGCGCTCCGCCTCGGCGCGCTTGCGCGGCTCGATGTCGGACACCACGCCGTAGACCAGGCCGGCCGCGGCGGCGTCACGCAGGCGGGGCGCGCGGCCGGCCAGGCGTACCCAGCGCGGCTCGGGACCCGTGCCGTCGACGCGGAATTCGACGTCGAAAGCCCCCCCGTCCGCCAGGCTCCAGCGCAGGTCGTCGGAGAGGCGGGCGCGGTCGTCCGGGTGGACCGTCCCGATCACCATGCCGACGTCGGCCTCCGTCTCGCCGCCCTCCGCGACGTCGGCCCTCCAACCGAGCAGTTGGGCCGCGCGCGGCGACCCCGTCACCTTACCCCGGACCGTATCCCATCGCAGCGTTCCGAGCTCGGCGGCATCGGCGGCGACGGCGCCCTGCTCCTCGCTCGACCTCAGCGCCAGGGAAAACCGCGCCCGCTCGCCGGCCCGTCTCTGCGCCATGTCGCGGCCCACCAGGCCGACCAGCGCGAGGGCGAGGCCGATGCTGAGGACACTGCCGCCGGCCAGGACGAGGTAGGAGCGCAGGACCGGGGCGTTCAGCGTCGCGGCCGGCATTCCGAAATGCACCGACCAGCCACCGGTGTCCTGCAGCGTGCGATAGACCACCTCGACGTTCGATCCCTCCAGGGTGGAGCCCGAGTAGAAGCCGTTGGGCGCGTGCCGGATCGCCGCCTGGAGTGCGGCGTCGGCGGGTTGCCCGAGTTCCTCCGCCTCGGCGCGGGTGCGGGCGATGGTGTTGCCGTCGGCATCGACGATGGTCCCGACCCAGCCATCCGGTGCGCCGGCGTCGCGCAGGATCGAGCTGACCGCGTCGTTGGCGAGTCCGACCGATAGGACGTAGCGGAGGTCGCCTTTCCTGATGACTGGGACCCGCAACGCGACGAGGCGCTTGCCCGAGACCGGCCCGACCGGGCCGATGCCGCCGACCACGGGGCGATGCGTCCCGACGACGGCGTCGAAGCTTCGGCGGTCGGCGGTGGGTCCGAGCTCGTCGTCGAGGGAGCGGAGCAGGTTGACGATCTGGACGCCGTCCGGCCTGGAAAGCTCGACGGTCTCCCACAGGGGCCGGGCCCGCTTGACCCGCTCGGCCTCGGCGTAGAAAGCGGCGAGGTCTGGCTTGTCGAGGGTGGAGGATGCCGCTTCCGCTTCGAGGACGCCGATCTGCGCTGCGATGTCGGAAGAGACGCGCTCGGCGACGCGGCTCGCGCTGGCCACCGCGGCACTGCGGGTGAGGTCGCGCTGCTGCTGCGCCATCGACGTGGCGACCCAGCCGCTGAGCAGGAGAACCGGAATGGCGGCCGCGAGCGCCAGCGCGACGACGGTGCGACCGTTGCCACGGCTGAGTTGCGCCTGATCCGCCCCGTCGGAACGGACTTTTCCCCGGATGGTCATGAATGCGACCCTCGGACGGCCCCTTCCATGGCGGAGGATGCCGCCGGTCCGACATGTCCGATCCTAAAGCCTATGCGCCCGACAGCCGAGACGCCCGGCACCGGTAGCCCGGTATCACCGAGACCCTTCATCCACCTCGATGTCCAAGGCCCCGCGGAACCGCGGTGACCCCGCGTCGTCCCCGAGGAGGCGTCGTCCCGAGGCTATGACTTGAAGGGTTTGACGGTCGCCTTCCGAGGCGAGCACGCCTTGCTCCAGGTACCTCAGGCGTTCGATCAGGTTCGGCGGTGGAATGCCGTCCTGATCGAGGCCGGCCTCCACCAGGGCGGTCACCACACGCTCCAGTCTGCCGAAGGTATGGCCTTCCAGCGACGACGGTTTCTTCCTGCCCATATAGCCCATGCATCGATATCCCGACCCTCGTCGGCATGGCTCCGGCAAGGGCGCCGACCCGGGCCCGCAGTGCACGGACGAGCCGACCCCGCCGAGGGGCGCCTTAGGTCGCCGCCGAAAGTTCCGGGGCCGACGCGTCAGGCCGGAGCCCTGCGACCCGTACCATCACGCGCGGATGCGGCACCCTTGTGTCGAGGTCCCAGACCGATCCGTCAAAGCCCTCGTACCAGGCGCGGCGTTCGCGCGAGTCCCCGGGATAGGGGCATGCGTCCCTCGGGCGACCCATGGTTCGGGCGCGCGCGCCCTGCTTGATGACATCCATGATCATCGGCGCTTCCTCTCCGTCATCTCGAAAACCGTTCGACGGCATCGAGTAGCGCCCGGATCGACGGCACCGACAAGCTTGTTTCACGGCCCCTGCCGTTCTCTCCGACGCGTGTCAGGATCTTCCCGACACCCGCGGATGCGGAACGCGCTTGACCGTTGCCGATGGACCGTTGCGTTCCTTTCACCCGGCGAAGCGGCGGGGCGGGCCATGGATGGTTGGCCGCCCCGACCGCGAACGTCTCTCAGGAACTCTTCTTGTTGTACTTGAAGGCAGGCGCGTTCTTCAGCGTGTCCTTGTCGGTGTCGACCATGGCCTTGAGCGTGCCGTCGGCGCGGTGGAGGAAGACCGAAGCGGGATCGACCAGGATGTAGCGTTCGCCAATCCCGAGGAAGCCACCGACGCTGACGACGAGGCCGGAGACGGTCTTCCCGTTGTCGATGACCAGGTCTTCGATCTCGCCGACGGTCTCGTTCTGCTTGTTGTAGAGGTTCTTGCCGACGAGCTTCGAGGAGGTCACCTCGGCCGGCGTCGCGGTGACGAACCTGATTTTGGCGGTGGCCGTGTCTGCCATGGTCATGCCGCTCATTCCGCCCGTCGAAGTGGGCATCGCGGTGCCGGCCGCCGGGGCCTTCATCTGGCCGGTCTGGTCACTGGCAGGCTTCTGCATGGCCTTGTCCTGCGCGAGCGCGGGACCGGCAAGGAATGCGCTGGCGACGAGCGCGCTGACAACGATGTTCTTCATCCGGTTCTCCTCGATCTGGGAAAGCATCGGCACGGGGCCGACATCCGTCAGTCGAGGGCTTGGACCTGCCACGGGCGGCCCAAGCCCTCGACTCGCGTGCGGGGCTTAGTAGCCGCAGCCGAGGTACGGGCGGCCGTAGCCGTAGCGGACCGGGGCGTAACCGTATCCATAGCCGTAGCCGTAGCGGACCGGGGCGTAGCCGTATCCATAGCCGTAGCCGTAGGGACGGCCGTATCCGGCACCATAATAGGCCGGCCGGATCGCCGCGGCGGCGAGCCCGAGGCCGAGGCCGGTCGCGAGGCCGAAACCGCGATAGCCGCGACGGTAACCGTAGCGACCGTAGTGGCGCCCGTACCCGAAGCGGGCGTGCCGGAAGCCGAACCCGCGATAGCCGCCGAACCCATGTCGGTGCGAGCGGAAGCCGATGCCGCGGAAGCCGCCGTGATGCCCCCGGAAGCCACCGAACCCACGGTGGTGTCCATGGAAGCCGCCGTGATGTCCGTGGAAGCCATGCCCCCTGCCGAAGGGCCTCGCCTCGCTCGATGGGGCGAACAGGACGAGGCTCGATACCGCGGCGAGGGCGACTGCGATGCGTTTCATGGAGCGACTCTGGATGGGCCATGCCTGGCCGCGCGGTGGGAGGAAAGGCTCGACCGGCGTTCCGGCCTTGTCGAACGCGCCCGGAACGGGCCGGCGCAGCCTTTCCGGCTCACCTCGTCATCTGGGTCGCCGGAGGTGCCCCGATCAGTCAGAGAAGACCGCAACTCCGTCAGGGTAAACCTGACAGCCGCCTGGGCCCCCACCGAGTGCGGGTTGCAATCCATGCGGCGTCATACGAGGTCGCGGTCAGGGCGTGCCTCGGCGGCGGATCGGGGCTCACACGGCCGAGTGGCAGGGGTACGCATGAGGCAAGCGATGCGCCGAACGGCACGGCTGCTCCGCACGCTCCGGAGGCGGCCCGGCGGCGTCTCGCCATTCGGTGTTCCCAGTGCCGGACCGGCGCCGGCGGCCGAACACTCCGTCGAGGACTGGGCCCGTTACGGTGGAGGGCTCGACGCATCGGACCTCGCCCCCGACCAGAACCGCATCCGGTACCCCGCCCATGACATGCCGACGTGAGCTAGGTTCGGATGCCGGAAATTCCTGGCTTGAGGCGCCCTCGGCTTGCCGCAGGTGGCGACGCTGGCCTGGAGCTCTTCCGCGGCCGGCCAACGACAACCGGAACGTTGCGCCGCCTGGGGCGATCCACGCGGTCGGGCTGGCCTTCCTCGGATGCGTCGTGGTGCTCTGCCTGATCCTGGCCCTGGCGACCTGATCGGGAACGCGGATCCGCCCGCATCACCGATGGACCGAGGGCGGTTTCGACCCACCGTGAAGATGTCGCCCACAAACCGAACGGGCAGTGAGCAGTCGACCATGGGGCGATGGTTTGCCTATGGGCCTTCCCCTCTCACGGATGGGCGCAGGCGACGGTCAGACGCGTCGATGGGACCTGTCATCCGGATGCACGCGTGCGAGCCAACCCCGGCCGCGGGCGTCGTCGCCCTCCTGCCCGATGACCGCCGTCCATTCGGCGCTCGTGTAAACGCATTGGCCGGCCGCGTCGGTAAGGAAGATCATCGAGTCGCCTCGCATCAGAATGGCCGCGGCGGATAGGTCGTGCTCCGTCCAACATCACCAAACCCTGGACGGTAGACGGCCACGAACTTGTCGCCGTGCCGTTTCCCTGGATCAAGCCTCACCGAGATCGTACGGGACCGAGGATGATCGAGCCCGGGGCGAAGGCTCTCGTACGGCCGGAAGCGATAGCGGACATCCTCGGGGTTCCGGTGGACGGGTCCCTGGCAGGACCCGTTCCGGGCAATCTTGCGGCAGCCGACGAATGCCTTCGCCCCCTGGCTATGCCCGAGGACCAAGGAAAGGAGCCGTCCTGTCGGCGACGCTCGCCCCATGGTCGTGCGGCCCGATGCCGGGACCACCCAAACCGCCGCGGCCGGCGGCTCGACGACGGCCGGGGCCGCCGGGATCGATCAGCATAGGCCCGGACGCCCATTCAATTGCGGCCGGGCCTACTCGTATCCGCTGCCCACCGACTGGACGGCGCGCCGATGCTGAGCGCTGAACGGTCCGCCCACCTCATGCCTTGACGCACGACGGTTCCGGCATTCGGGTCAGCAGGAGGGCGGCGGCGGACCCGATGGCGCTGGAGACGAGGAACGCCGCGGTGAACCCGCTGAGGTCGACGATGCTGCCGGCGAGCACGTTCGACAGGGCGATGGCGACGCCCTGGACGGTCGCGATGGCGCCCGAGGCGAGGTTGTACCGTCTCTTGTCCTCCATGAAGTCGGCGATCATCAGCGGCTTGATCGCGCTGTAGAGGCCGGTGCTCACGCCCTCCAGGGACTGGACCGCGAACAGCCAGATCGCGTCGTCGGACACCGTGTAGAGCAGTGCCCGGACCGGCAGCATCGCGAAGGCGAACAGAATGATGGGCTTGCGCCCCCAGCCGTCTGCGAAACGCCCGACCATGATGGCCATGGGGAGCATCACGACCTGGGCCGCGATGATGGTCGTCGAGGTGATCGCGGCCGACCAGTCCTCGTGCGCCAAGGAGATCTTCTGGGCGACGAGCGAGGCCATCGGCCCGTTCGCCAGCTGAAACAGGAAGATCGACGCGGCGAAGATCAGGAGGGGGCGGTTGGCGAGGAGCACCTTGAGTGCGGAGCCGCTTTTCGCCTTGGGCTTCACCTCCTCGGCGAGCTCCTGACCGACGATGTCGCGCGGGATGGAGAGCACGGCCGCCGCCGCCAGCAGCGATAGGGCGGGTACCAGGAAGAATACGGCCCGATCCGGGAAGCCGTAGCCCACCAGGGCGATCAGGACGGCGATGCAGACGTTGCCGCCCCGGTACCAGGCACTGTTCCGGCCCATCCGGCGGGACAGGCGCGCCTTCGGAAAGATGCCGAGGGTGAGGCCGGCGATGGTCGGGGTGAAGCTGCTGCCCGCCGCGGTCAGCACCGTGAACGCCACCAGCACCGGCCAGAACTGCGGCCAGATCGCGATCACCGCGGCCCCGGCCGACGCTGCCAGCAACGCGGCCACGATGGCCATGCGCTTATCGCGCGCGCGGTCGATGACGGCACCGAGGGGCGCCTGCAGGCCGACGCCGATGAGACCCGCAATGGTGGTCACCAACCCGACCGTCGTCGCGCTCCATTCCCGATGCACGAGCAGGAAGACGTTGAGGTAGGGCCGGAGTCCGCCGTTGACGTCGACAAGGGTCAGGTTGAGGAGGTCGAACTTGCGCGGGTGCAGGTCCCGCGCTTCCCCGGCTCCGTCCGCCGGACCTGGCCGTTCCGCTCTCCCATTCATGCTCTCATGACGCCTGTTCCCGTATCGACGTGACGGGAAGTGACGCGCCTGCACCGATTGCGTTCCCTAGGCGCCGGCCCCATCCGCCCGTTGGGACAGGGAAGGCATCGTAAGATCTCAATTGACCGCCGACCGTCCCTCGGGATCTTGACCGGATGGGAGCAAGCCGATCCTTTCGTTGAGGAACGGCAGAATCGATATGGACGTGGCGAGGCCGGGTGAAGGCAGGCGGTCCGCCCGGCGTCTCCCTACGTCGATCAGTGGGCCAGCTTCAGTGTCGCGACCCCAGCGACGATCAAGGCCACACCGGCGTAGCACGCCGGGGAATGAGTGCCTCCGCAGCGGGATCGGCCTTGGCATGCCGTTCCGGACCCGGAGCCGCCACGCCCGCCCCCGCCCGGTTCGAGGACCGGGCGAAGGTCTTTCAGCATCGAGGTTCCCGGTCGGCAAACGACCGGAACGTCGGCGTTAGCGACGGCAGCGACCGCCCGGTCCACGGTAGAGACCGGGCGGGCAACCACGCGGCGCGCCCGTGATGGCCCGCCGCATGGCGCCGCGCGGTCCGCGGTTCAAGCGGCAGCCCCCGAACGGACCGCGATGGGCACCGAAGCCGCAACCGGCGCGGACCTGGACGGTGGGAGCGTCCACGCCGAGACCGCCGGCCGGCATGGGAAGGGCCTGGGCCCCGCCTGCCATCAGCAGGGTCGCGAACCCGCCGACGATGAGACCTGTGAGCTTCATTCTGATTCTTTCGTTGTGGCTGGCACAGCGCGTAGGCCGTGCCCTGGGAAAGACCGCTATCCGAACCCCGATCCCGGGCATTCGGTTCACTTGGCGCGGCAGGGCCGCTCCGCACGGACGACGCGACCGTCGTGGTCGGCGTCGAGCCGGGCGAACCGCTTGGAAGACGTTGCGTCGATCTCCTCGGCGGTGAGGAAGCCATCGCCGTCCGCGTCGATGGCCCGGAACCGCCCGGCAGGGTCGTAAGGCCCCTTGCCGGGACGAGCGTCCCACCAGGCCGCCCATTCCGCCCGGCTGACGCGCCCGTCGTGATCGGCATCGGCCCGCATGATCCGTGTGCGGTTGCGCGAAAGGAACGTCGACAGGTCCATGCCGACGGCCCCAGCACCCTTCGGCGGGTCGGTGCCCTCAGGCGTCTGGGCGGATGCGGACGTAACCGCCAGGAGCGTGCACAGGGTCAGGCAGGCGATAGCCTTCGTCATGATCGCACCTCTTGCGTCACCGGGTCGTCCCGCGGCCGCGCCGGATGGCACGGCCCCTAGCCTCGACAGGGTCACCAACGGTGATGCCAGCCGTGGTGGCCCCAACCGCGATGGCCCCACCCGCGATGGCCCCAGCCGACATGCCGGTAGCCACCCCAGCGAGGACCGCCCCAACCGAACCGTCGCGGTCCGTAGAAGGCGGGCCGGAAGGCGTAGGGCCGGTAGAACACCCTTGGTCCGAGGTTGGGCCGGCAGTACCCGTAGAACCCGCGGTGGCCCCCGAGGCCGCAGCCGTCCCGGGCCTCGGCCGTGCCGGCGGTGGCCAACGGCGCCGCC
>NZ_VRUX01000349.1:0-4449 GCF_008039885.1 Methylobacterium sp. WL103 | reverse complement strand
ACCCAGACCAGCCGCCCGTCCTCCAGCGCCAGCGCGTCGCCGTCGTCGAGCACCGTGGGCTCGGGCAGGTCGAGCAGGAAGGCGAGCCCGCCCACCCCGCGCATCGCCATGCGGCGGCGATGGCGGTCGCCGTGGTCGAGGACGATGCGGTCGACGATCTCGCCCTGGGCGAGGGCGGCGGCGCGGATGACGCTTGTGGCGCGGATCATGGGGTCAGGACTGATCCAGCAGGTCGGGCTCCTTGGGCAGGTAGTCGAGATCGAGCGCCTGGACGACCGTGAACGGCGGCACCTCCGGAAACAGCGTGAAGTCGATCCCGGTCTCCTTCGACGCCAGAAGGCGGCCGGACAGGTAGCTCGCCGCGAAGACGCTCGCCGGATGTGGTTTCAGGCTGGGACTTGCCCGCAGGATCAGTGCGATCTGCGTGCGCTGCTCGAAGATCGTCGCCGTCCACCCGTTCTTGCGGGCACCGGGCTGATATTTCCACTTGAGGAGGTGACCCAGCAGGACGACGAGGCGATTTCCGATCTCGCGCTCCTCGCTGCCGCCCACGCTCGCCACCTCGTCGATCAGGTTTTCCAGGTCGAGCTCATCGAACCGGCGGGCCCGCAGCAGTTCGGCCTGGGCCTGCGTCCAGAGGTAGAAGTCCGTCTCATACGGATCGGCAACTGGCGGCGGCTTCAGCGCGGCGTTCGACATCGTGGCTCTCCTCGAACGCTCCCATCCTACCTCAGAATAGGAAATACCGCTGCGCCATCGGCAGCACGTCCGCCGGCTCGCAGACCAGCAGCTCGCCGTCGGCGCGCACGTCGTAGGTCTCGGGGTCGACTTCGATCTCGGGCGTCGCGTCGTTGAGGATCATGCTCTTCTTCGAGATGCCGCCGCGCACGTTCTCCACCGCGACGAGCTGCTTCTGGACGCCCAGGCGCTCGCGCAGGCCGTCCTCGATCGCCGCCTTCGAGACGAAGGTCAGCGCCGTGGAGAACGGCGCGCGGCCGAAGGCGCCGAACATCGGGCGGTAATGCACCGGCTGCGGCGTCGGGATCGAGGCGTTGGGGTCGCCCATCGGCGCCACCGCGATCATGCCGCCCTTGATCACGAGATCGGGCTTCACCCCGAAGAAGGCCGGCGACCACAGCACGAGGTCGGCGAGCTTGCCCGGCTCCACCGAGCCGATATGGGCCGAGACGCCGTGCGCGATCGCCGGGTTGATCGTGTACTTGGCGATGTAGCGCCGCGCCCGCAGGTTGTCGTTGCCGCTCCCGTCGCCGGGCAGGGCGCCGCGCTGGCGCTTCATCTTGTCCGCCGTCTGCCAGGTGCGGATCGCGACCTCGCCGACCCGGCCCATGGCCTGGCTGTCCGACGACATCATCGAAAGCGCGCCGATGTCGTGCAGGATGTCCTCGGCGGCGATCGTCTCCTTGCGGATGCGGCTCTCGGCGAAGGCGAGGTCCTCGGGGATCGACGGGTCGAGGTGGTGGCATACCATCAGCATGTCGAGATGCTCGTCGATGGTGTTCTTCGTATAGGGCCGCGTCGGATTCGTGGACGACGGGAGGACGTAGGGGAGCCCGGCCACCTTGATGATGTCGGGCGCGTGCCCGCCGCCGGCGCCCTCGGTGTGGAAGGCGTGGATCGTGCGGCCGGCAAACGCCGCGATCGTGTCCTCGACGAAGCCGGACTCGTTCAAGGTGTCGGTGTGGATCATCACCTGCACGTCGTGCTCGTCGGCGACCGTCAGGCAGGTGTCGATCGCTTTCGGTGTGGTGCCCCAATCCTCGTGGAGCTTGAGGGCGCAGGCGCCGGCCCGCACCATCTCGACGAGCGCGTCGGGGCGCGAGGCGTTGCCCTTGCCCGCGAAGGCCAGGTTCATCGGGAAGCTGTCGGCCGCCTCGATCATCCGGGCGATGTGCCAGGGGCCGGGGGTGCAGGTGGTGGCGAAGGTGCCGTGCGCCGGCCCGGTGCCGCCGCCGAGCATCGTGGTGATGCCCGAGCACAGAGCCTCGTCGATCTGCTGCGGGCAGATGAAGTGGATGTGGCTGTCGAAACCGCCGGCGGTGAGGATCTTGCCCTCGCCGGCGATGACCTCGGTGCCCGGCCCGACGACGATGTCGACGCCCGGCTGGATGTCCGGGTTGCCGGCCTTGCCGAGCCGGACGATGCGGCCCATTACGATCCCGACGTCGCACTTGATCACGCCCCAGTGGTCGAGGACGACCGCGTTGGTGATCACCGTGTCGACCGCGCCGCCGGCGTTGGTGACCTGGCTCTGTCCCATGCCGTCGCGGATCACCTTGCCGCCACCGAACTTCACCTCCTCGCCATAGGTGGTGAGGTCGCGCTCGACCTCGATTTCCAGGCAGGTGTCGGCGAGCCGGATGCGGTCGCCGGTGGTCGGCCCGAACATGTCGGCGTAGGCGGCACGGGGGAGGGCGGCGCGGGGGGGCATGTTGGCCAAGACGGCTCTCCGTGTCCGTTCAGGACGTCAGAAGCGAAAATGCCGGCTCTGCGGCGGCGTCGACATCGAACGTCACGGTGGTGGAAGCACCTGCGAGGCGGTTCAGATGCCCGATCAGGTAATCTGGGAAGTCGGCTCGTCCGATCCGCCAGTCGGCAATCGCTGCGCAGATCGCGGTCCGATCGGTGAACACGACGTGCGGGGATGCCGCGAGCACGTCCATGAGCGCGAGGAGATCGGATTTCGTGAATCCTTCCCGGCGCATCAACGTCCAAACGAACTCGATCAGCACCACGGGATTCACCAGCGCAGGCTCTGCCAGCCGTTCGGCAGCGAGCAGGAAGACGGTCGCTATCGGGGCCTGTACCGCGTCGTCCTGCAGGGTATGGCGAAGCAGGACGTTCGTATCGAGGCCGATCATGCGCGAGTCTTCGTCCGCTCGTCCTCGGAAACGAGGTAATCTCCAACCGGATCGCCATCGGCATGCGCAACGGCGCGACGCCGTGCGGCAAGGCCGATCGACGGCATCGAAGACAGGTCGCTCGGCGTCACAGCCCGTTCTCGGCCCAAGCTCGGCTGCGCCTGCAACAGGACGCGACCCGCCTCGTCCTGATCGAAGATCACGGTATCGCCCGGCCTAAGCTTGAGCGCTTCCCGCACCGGGAAAGGGACCGTCACCTCCCCGCGGATCGACATGGTCGTCTCGAACTTTCCCATCGTCCATCTCCAAATCCGTCCGTACGGTGGACCCGATCTCCGTTACAGCGCCCCCATCACGTCGCCGCGAAAACCATACACGGTCCGCCCGCCGGACAGCGGCACCAGCACGACCTCCCGCGTCGAGCCCGGCTCGAACCGCACCGCCGTGCCCGGGGCGATGTCGAGGCGTTGGCCGCGCGCCTTCTCCCGGTCGAAGCGCAGCCCTGGGTTGACCTCGAAGAAGTGGTAATGCGAGCCGACCTGGATCGGTCGGTCGCCGACGTTGGCGACCTCGACCAGGGTGCGCTCGGCGCCTTCGTTGAACACGATCTCGCCCGGCTGCGTGGTGATCGCGCCGGGTACGTCGGGGGAGGCCACGCCGCGCACCGGATGGTGCACCGTGACGAGCTTGGTGCCGTCGGGGAAGGTCGCCTCGACCTGGATGTCGTGGATCATCTCACTGATGCCCGGCATCACCTGGTCGACGGTGAGGACGTTCGCGCCCGCCTGCATCAGCTCGGCGACCGAGCGCCCGTCGCGGGCGCCCTCCACCACGAAGTCGGTGATCAGCGCGATCGCCTCCGGGTGGTTGAGCTTGACGCCGCGTGCGAGGCGGTTCCGCGCGACCTGCGCGGCCATCGCCACGAGGAGCTTGTCTTTTTCGCGGGGGGTCAGGAGCACGATGGTCCCTCTCGCATGCCGGCGGCCCGAAGCGCCCGTTTCAAGCATCGGTTCGTGGGGGAGCAAGGATCATGCTGGTGCGACGGTCAAGCCGCAGGGCGCACCGGAACGACGAACCGCGGGGCTGATTGGTCCGACGCGCGTCCGTACATGGCGCGTTCACGCGCACGCTGCATCCTGCGGACCCGAACATGACGATTCCCTTCCCCATCGCCCAGGTAAACGCGCGTCCCGTGGGCCTCGCCGAGCTCGCCGCCTCCGCTGTGGCGCGCGCGCCGGCTCGGTGTTCCACACGCCGAACAGGTGTCCGGCGCGGTTGCCCGACGGGCGCCGCCAGATGCTCGTGGTGCCACTCGATCCGGAATCCCGCGCCGACCTGTCCGGCTGGCGCGCGCACGGGATGCGGGCCTCGGCCACCGGGACGGTCGACTTCACGGGCCTGCAGGTCGACCCCCTGGACCGGGTCGGCGCGCCGGACGACTACTACCGCCAGCCGTTCTTCGCGGCCGGCGCCTGGCGCTTCCTCGCAGTGCAGTGCGGCGGGATCGAAGCGGTGCTGGAGGCACATCGCGGCCACCTGGCGGCCACCGGGCGCGGCGCCGACCCGCACC
>NZ_VRUX01000348.1:0-4458 GCF_008039885.1 Methylobacterium sp. WL103 | reverse complement strand
CGCGGACGGCGCGCGGCAGGTCGCCCGGATCCTCGCCCGCCACCGCGACGAGGGCGCAGCCCTGCCCGAGAGCGTCGCCCTGGTGCTGTGGGGGACCGACAACCTGAAGAGCGAAGGCGGCCCGATCGCCCAGGCTCTGGCCCTCATCGGCGCGACGCCCCGCTTCGACGGCTACGGCCGGCTCTGCGGCGCGACGCTGATCCCGCTGGAGACCCTCGGCCGCCCGCGCATCGACGTGGTCGTGACCCTGTCCGGCATCTTCCGCGACCTGCTGCCCTTGCAGACGAAGCTCCTGGCCGAGGCCTCTTACCTCGCCGCCACCGCCGACGAGCCGGTGGAGAGCAACTTCGTGCGCAAGCACGCCCTGGCGCACCAGGCCGAGCACGGCATCGACATCGAGACCGCGGCGCTCCGGGTGTTCTCGAACGCCGAGGGCACCTACGGCGCCAACGTCAACGGGCTGGTCGAATCCGGCCGCTGGGAGGACGAGGACGAGATCGCCGAGACCTTCTCGCGCCGCAAAAGCTTCGCCTACGGCCGCACCGGCCAGCCGGCGCCCCAGCGCGCGCTGATGCGCAGCGTCCTGGCCAAGGTCGACCTCGCCTACCAGAACCTCGATTCGGTCGAGGTCGGGGTCACGAGCGTCGACCATTACTTCGACGGGCTCGGCGGCATGGGCCGGGCGGTGGCGGAGGCCCGCGGCGCCGCGGTGCCGATCTTCATCAGCGACCAGACCCGCGGCGAGGGCACCGTGCGCTCGCTCTCCGAGCAGGTCTCGCTCGAGACCCGCACCCGCATGCTCAACCCGAAATGGACCGAGGGCATGCTCGGGCACGGCTACGAGGGCGTGCGCCAGATCGAGGCGCACCTCACCAACACCATGGGCTGGTCGGCGACGAGCGACGGCGTCGCCCCGTGGATCTACCAGCGCATCACCGAGACCTACGTCCTCGACCCCGCCATGCGCGAGCGCATGGCCGCCCTCAACCCGACCGCCTCGGCCAAAGTCGCACACCGGCTGATCGAGGCGCATCAACGCGGCTTCTGGACTCCCGACGCGGAGACGCGCGACGCGCTCGCCCGCGCCGAGGAGGAACTCGAGGACCGTCTCGAAGGCATCACCGCGGAGGTTGCGGCATGAACATCGCCATCAGGAATCCCATCGCCGCCCGCCGCGAGCCGGAAGGCAGCGTCCAGGTCTCGCTGGACGTCGCCATCGGCACGACGGCGAAGGTCTTCGCGGTCTACGGCAAGGGCGGCATCGGCAAATCGACGACCTCGTCGAACCTGTCGGTCGCCTTCTCGAAGCTCGGCAAGCGGGTGCTGCAGATCGGCTGCGATCCGAAGCACGACTCGACCTTCACGCTGACCAAGCGCCTCGCACCCACCGTGATCGATGCCCTGGAGGCGGTGCAGTTCCACTCCGAGGAGCTGCGCGTCGAGGACTTCGTGGCGGAAGGCTACAACGGCGTGATGTGCGTCGAGGCCGGCGGTCCGCCGGCCGGCACCGGCTGCGGCGGCTACGTCGTCGGCCAGACGGTGAAGCTCCTCAAGGAGCATCACCTCCTGGAGGACACCGACGTGGTGATCTTCGACGTGCTCGGCGACGTGGTCTGCGGCGGCTTCGCCTCACCGCTCCAGCACGCCGAGCAGGCGCTGGTCGTCACCGCCAACGACTTCGACTCGATCTTCGCCATGAACCGCATCGTCGCGGCGATCCACGCCAAGGCGAAGAACTACCCCGTGCGGCTCGGCGGCGTCATCGCCAACCGCTCGGCCAAGACCGATGAGATCGACCGCTTCAACGCCGCCGTCGGCCTGGAGCGCATCGCCCACTTCCCCGACCTCGACGTCGTCCGCCGGTCCCGGCTCAAGAAGCGGACCCTGTTCGAGATGGACCCGACGCCGGAACTCGAGGCCGTGACCACCGAGTACATGCGGCTGGCCGCCTACCTCTATGCCGGCGGCAAGCCGCTCTCCGCGATCCCGATGAAGGACCGCGACCTCTTCGAGTTCCTCGGGTTCGACTAGGGGCGCGCGCCATGACCAGCACCACCTACGCCGAGCGCCGCGGCCAGCTCACCACCTACTTCGACCGCACCGCGGTCGAGGCCTGGGCGCGGCTCACCTCCGACGCGCCGGTCTCGAAGATCCGCGCGACGGTGCGGGCCGGCCGCGACGCCATGCGCGGCACGCTGCTGTCCTGGCTGCCGGACGACCTCAGCGGCCGGCGCATCCTCGATGCCGGCTGCGGCACCGGCGCGCTCAGCCTGGAGGCCGCGCGCCGCGGCGCCGAGGTCGTGGCCATCGACGTGTCGGCGACGCTGGTCGGCCTCGCCGCCGAGCGAACGGGGACGATCGCGGGTGGCGGGTCGATCGACTTCCGGGTCGGCGACATGCTCGATCCGAGCCTCGGCCGCTTCGACCACGTCGTCGCGATGGATTCGCTGATCCACTACTCCGCCGCCGACATCGCGCGGGCGCTGGCCGTGTTCGGGGAACGCACCGACGGCTCGGTCGTGTTCACGGTGGCGCCCCGCACCGCGCTCCTCACCGTGATGCACGCGGCCGGCAAGCTTTTCCCCAAGGGCGACCGGGCCCCGGCGATCGTGCCGATCACGCTGGGCGCGCTCGCCCGGCGCATCGGCCGCGAGCCGGCGCTGGCCGAATTCGCGCTGGCGCGGACGCATCGCGTCAACAGCGGCTTCTATCTTTCGAACGCGATCGAGCTGTCGCGGAGCCGCGCATGAAGCTCGGCCCCCGCCTGATCCAGCACCTCGCGGCGCTCGGCCCGTCGATCCTCCCTTTCGCCGACGCGGCGACGAAGGAGCTGCCGCTCGGCCGGCTGATGCGGCTGTCGCTGTTCCAGGTCACCGTCGGCATGGCCGCGGTGCTGCTGATCGGCACGCTCAACCGCGTCATGATCGTCGAGCTGGAAGTGCCGGCCTGGGTCGTCGCGCTGATGCTGTCCCTGCCGCTGATCTTCGCGCCCTTGCGGGCGTTGATCGGCTTCCGCTCGGACACCCACCGCTCCGTGCTCGGCTGGCGCCGGGTGCCCTACATCTGGTTCGGCACGCTGCTGCAGTTCGGCGGCCTCGCGATCATGCCGTTCGCGTTGCTGCTGCTGTCGGGCGACACCACCGGCCCGATGTGGGCCGGGCAGATCGCCGCCGCGCTCGCCTTCGTGCTGGTCGGCGCCGGGCTCCACACCACGCAGACGGTGGGCCTGGCGCTCGCCACCGACCTCGCCCCGGCCCATGCGCGGCCCAAGGTCGTCGCGCTGCTCTGCGTGATGCTGCTCGTGGGCATGATGGTCAGCGCGGTCGCGTTCGGCCTCCTGCTCGCCGACTTCTCGAAGGTGCGGCTGATCCAGGTCATCCAGGGCACGGCGCTCGTCACCATCGTGCTCAACGGCCTCGCCCTGTGGAAGCAGGAGGCGCGCGATCCCAACCGGGCCCGCGACGCGGCGCAGCCGAACTTCTCGGAATCCTGGGCCGCCTATGCGGGGCAGGGGCTGGCGCGCCGACGCCTCGTCGCGACTGGGCTCGGCACCGCGGCCTTCTCGATGCAGGACATCCTGCTGGAGCCCTATGGCGGCCAGATCCTGCACCTCTCGGTCGCCGCCACCACGGCCTTGACCGCTCTGCTGGCGGCCGGAGGCGGCCTCGGGCTGCTGGTGTGGCTCGCCGGCGACGGCCCGATCGTGCGCACCGTAGCCGGCGGCCTCGCCATCGCGGCGCCGGCCATCGGCGCGTTCTACCTGATCCAGCGCCGGGCTGGGCACCGCCTGATCCAGGGCATCGTCGATCGCTTCGCCTCGGGTCGCGAGTGGCAGGCGCTGGGTGCCGTCGACGTGCTCTATGACAACCTGCGCCGCCTCTACGGCGCGCCCCTGCGCATCTTCTCGGGCATCGGCGTGCACCTCGTCGGCTGGCTGATCGGCACGATCGAGGTCTACGTCTGCCTGCACTTCATGGGATACCCGGTGAGCTTCGCCGAGGCGATCGTGATCGAAAGCCTCGCCCAGGCCGTGCGTGGCGCCGCCTTCGCGGTGCCCGGAGCGCTGGGCGCGCAGGAGGGCGGCCTGATCGCGCTCTGCGCCCTGTTCGGCATCCCGGCGGAAGTCGCGCTCGCCCTGTCACTGGTGAAGCGCCTCGCCGACCTGCTCGTCGGCGTCCCCGGTCTCTGGCTCTGGCACACGCAGGAGGGCCGCCTCCGCCGCGAAGCCGCCGAGGCGGACGCCCCCGCGCCGGAGGAGGAGCGGGCCACCTTTCGCCGGGTCGGCGGCGCCTCCGTGCCGGCTACGCTTGGACCGTTCTACAGCTACGCGCCCCCCCGCGGCGCGAACGCCCACAGCGAGGACGCCGCGGTGCCGGAATTGAAGAAGTGCGCCTGATGCGCCGGTTCCTCGTCGCGCTGGCGCTCGCCGCCGCCGCGGGGGGGCGCGTAGCTGTAGAA
>NZ_VRUX01000347.1:0-4511 GCF_008039885.1 Methylobacterium sp. WL103 | reverse complement strand
GGCGCCGACGGCACGGGGCTGGCCGAGAGCGGCTACTTCGCCGTGCGCGCCGCCCTCGCCAAGACGATGGCCGAGGCCGCCCGCTACGCCGGGAGCAAGACCCTGCTCGACCAGTCCGCCCCGGCGCTGATCCGCTTCACCGCCCAGATCGCGGCGCGCTTCGGCATCGTGGTCTCGCAGAAGGTCGCCGCGCAGGCGGTGCCGGTGCTGGGCGCGTTCGGAGGGGCAGCGGTCAACACCGCCTTCATGGGCCATTTCCAGTCGATGGCGCGTGCCCACTTCACCGTCCGGCGCCTGGAGCGCACCTACGGGCCGGCGACCGTGCGCGCAGCCTACGAGGTGGAGAAGGCCACGCTCGGCGTCGCATGACGCGCCGGACGCGCCTATTCTTCACCGCCGATCGCTGAGGACCAGGGAGGCGAACGCTGCTCGGGAACGCGGAGATGATCGGCCGCCTAGCGCTGGCGGCCCTGCTCGGCAGCGTGATCGGGCTCGAACGCGAACGCCTGCTCTGGGCGGCGGGCCTGCGCACGCACATGCTGGTCTGCGTCGGATCCTGTCTGATCATGCTGGTCTCGAACTACGGCTTCGCCGACGCGCTCGGGGCGAAGAACGTCGTCCTCGATCCCTCGCGCGTCGCGGCGCAGGTCGTCTCCGGCATCGGATTCCTCGGTGCGGGCACGATCCTGCTACGCGGCGAGGTGGTGAAGGGTCTGACCACCGCCGCGAGCCTGTGGGCGGTGGCGGCGATCGGCCTCGCCATCGGCGGCGGGCTCTACGTCCCGGCGGTGGCGACCACGACCTTCGTCATCGCGATCCTGGCGGGGGTGAAACCGCTGGAGGAGCGCTGGCGCGACCGGATGCAGACGCGGACGCTTCGCATCGTCGCCAAGCGGGGGACGCTGTCGATCGACACCCTGCACGTCGCGACCGGGGAACGTGCCTCGCGGGTGCGCCAGTTCACGGCGCGCACAGCCGAAGACCCCGCCCTCGACGAGATCGAGGTGGCGTTCGTGCGCCTGTCGGCCACCAGCGTCGAGGCGATCGCCGCGACGCTGCGGGCGAACCCCGACGTCGTCAGCGTCGAGACGGTGCAGCGCTAAAGCATTTTCAAGCGCGGTGGATGCCGGCTCGCGCGAAGAAGATGCGACCACATAACAGGTTGGGCCGTTTTTCGTGATCCAGAGATCACGGAAAACGGCCCAGGCGGTCGCCGTCACGCCTTCCTGAGGCCGAACCAGCCGGCGAGGCCCGATTTGGGCGCCGGCTCGCCGTCGAGGAACATCCGGTAGGCCGGGTTGTCGGTCTCGTCGAAGCAGGGGAAGCCGAGCGCCCCGACCGCCGCGTCGAATTTTTCGCGCGCGCCCGGCGGCACGGCGATGCCCGCCAGCACCCGGCCGTAGTCGGCGCCGTGGTTGCGGTAGTGGAACAGGGTGATGTTGAAGCCCTCGCCCAGCGCATCGAGGAACTTCAGCAGCGCGCCCGGCCGCTCCGGGAACTGGAAGCGGTAGAGCCGCTCGTGCGCGAGGCCCGAGGCGCGGCCGCCGACCATGTAGCGGACATGGACCTTGGCCATCTCGTTGTCGCTCATGTCGTGGATGTCGTAGCCGTCGGCGACGAGCCCGGCGATCAAGTCGCGTTTCTCGGGGCGTCCGCCCGGCAGGTTGATGCCCACGAAGATGCGCGCCTGCGCGCCCGGCGCGTAGCGGTAGTTGAACTCGGTGATCGCCCGCGGCCCCAGGGCCGTGATGAAGGCCCGGTAGGCGCCGGGCTTCTCCGGGATGGTGACGCCGAGCAGGACCTCCCGCTCCTCGCCAAGCTCGGCCCGCTCGGCGATATGGCGCAGCCGGTCGAAGTTCAGGTTCGCCCCCGACGAGATCGCCACGAGCGGGCCGTCCGAGCCGTCACCCTTCGCCGTGCGCTCGGCGTAGAGCTTGGCGCCCGCGAGCGCGAGGGCGCCCGACGGCTCGGAGACCGCGCGGGTGTCGTCGAAGATGTCCTTGACCGCCGCGCACATGGCGTCGGTGTCGACGGTGATGACCTCGTCGAGGTGCTGGCGGCACAGGCGGAACGTCTCGGCGCCGGCTTGGCGCACGGCGACGCCGTCGGCGAACAGGCCGACCGTCGGCAGCAGGACGAGCTCGCCGGCCTTCAGGGCCGCGGCCATGCAGGCGGCGTCGTCCGGCTCGACGCCGATCACCTTTGTCTCGGGCCGCAGGTACTTCACGAAGGTCGCGATCCCGGCCGCCAAGCCGCCACCGCCGACGGGCACGAAGATCGCCTCGATCGGCCCGGTATGCTGCTGCAGGATTTCCATGCCGATCGTGCCCTGTCCGGCGATCACGTCCGGGTCGTCGAAGGGGTGGAGGAAGGTGAGATCCTGCTCGGTCTCGATGCGCCGCGCCTCGGTCAAAGCCTCGTCGAAAGCGTCGCCGTGCAGGATCACCTCGGCACCCCGCGCCCGGCAGGCGTCGACCTTGATCGCCGGCGTCGTGCGCGGCATCACGATCACCGCCCGCACCTTCAGGCGCGCGGCCGCCAGCGCCACGCCCTGAGCGTGGTTGCCGGCCGAGGCGCAGACCACGCCGCGGGCGAGCTGCTCGGGCGAGAGCGCCGACATCTTGTTGTAGGCGCCGCGCAGCTTGAACGAGAAGACCGGCTGCAGGTCCTCGCGCTTCAGCAGCACCGGCCGCCCGAGACGCGCGGTGAGCCGCGGCATCGGATCGAGCGGGCTCTCGATCGCCACGTCGTAGACGCGAGCCGTGAGGATCTTGCGGATGTAGTCGGGCGCCGGTTCGGCCGGGTGCGGGGCGGGTTTCACGGTGTCGGACATGTGGCCGGCAATAGCGGCTTGCGGCGCAAGATGCGAGCGGGCGAAGGCGCGCGGCTCGGCCGAGGCCCGCGATGCCCGACCGGCCTACGGCCCCCATGCGAGCGTGAAAGCCTACGCGATTGTCAGAGCACGAGGCCCTCGTCGAGGAGGTCGGGATCGAGCGGGCTGAGGAAGTAGGCGCCGATTCCGTTGCGGAAGCTGTGCGCCACCACCGCCTCGGTGGCGCCGAGGCGGACCTTGGCGCCGACCGCGACCGGGGCCGCGAGGTAGACGTCCGCCCGCGCGATGGAGACCTCGGCGAGCCGGCCCTTGAGGACGGTGCCATCGGCCAGGGCCACCGCCACCTCGGTGCGTCGCGGGACGATCCGCGGTGAGGTTCCGTGGCGGTCGAGCCGGCGGCTCTGGCGTCCCGCGAGCTCGACGAGGGTGCGGGCGATGGCGGTGTTGTACTGCCGCCCGGGAGTCGGCTTCACCGTGAAGGCCCGCTCGGCCGTGTGGGCGACGCGGACCTCAAGGGTGCCGACGAGGCCGATGCTGCAGGTCAGGTGCTCGCCCGGGTTCGGGACGATCGCGGAGCGGAAGCGGATGCCGTCGGCCCCGAGGCGACAGGTCACCGCGTAGAAATCCGGACGGGTCCGGCTCCAGAACAGCGACGGCAGGATCACCGCGTGCCGGGAGGATTGTTTTCTTGCGTGGGCAAGCGAGGCTTTCATGCAGCCTCGGGATAAGACGGCGGTCTTTACGGGAGTGCTGCGGAAATCCTATCAAATCGCGCGAATCGCGCGTTTCGGGAAAGGATGCCTGTGCGTGGGGCCAGCGCGTCAGAAGCGATCAAAGAGGGCCGCGATCCAGATCAGGGCGGCGAGCGCCTGCGCCGAGAACGTCCCGGCCGAGGCGAGGTCCTTCACGATGCCGATGCGCGGGTGCCGGCCGGGGTGGAGGTGGTCGCACAGCTTCTCGATCGCGGTGTTCAGGAACTCCGCCGCGAGCATCAGCAGGAGCGTCGCCATCAGGGCGACGCGGACCCAGAGGTTCGTGCCGAGCGCCAGCGCCGCCGGCACGCCCACGACGAGCAGCGCGAGCTCGAGCCGCACGGCGCGCTCGGTGCGGGCGCCGTGGACGAGCCCGCGCCATGAATTCAGGAACGCGAGCCAGAGCGCGTGCATTCACGCCGCCTCATCCATTCACGCGGGTTCCTGCGGCACCGCGCGGGCGATCCACTTGGCGAGCAGCGGGCCGGTGATCAGCACCACGAACAGCCGCAGCGTCTGCACCGCGAGCACGAACGACACGTCGACTTTCGAGCCGACCGCGATGATCGCCACCGAATCGAGGCCCCCGGGGCTGGTCGCGAGGAAGGCGGTGAGGAAGTCGATCGCCAGCAGGTGCGTCAGCCCGAGCGCCCAGCCGGCACAGAGCAGGATGACGGCGAGCGTCGCCACCAGGATGCCGGGCAGCGCGTGCAGCGTCGCGCGCAGGGTCTCGCGGGTGAAGCGCAGGCCGACGTACCAGCCGATCGTCGCGTAGGCGAGTTCCAGGATCGGCAGCGGCAGGGTGATGCTGGCGACACCGGTGGCATGGAGGGCGGCGCCGAGCAGCATCGGCCCGATCAAGGCGCCCGCGGGCAGGCGCAGCCAGAAGGCGACGCCGGCGCCGACGGCTGCGACCGCGAGGGTGA
>NZ_VRUX01000346.1:0-4524 GCF_008039885.1 Methylobacterium sp. WL103 | reverse complement strand
CCCCGACCCGGACCCTCGACCTGCCCCGCGACAAGCGCAACGAGGCGCGCGCGGCCAACGACGGCCCGCGCCGCATCCGCCGCGACGAGATCGACGGAGAGCCGACCGCCGGCGGTTCGTCGAGCTCGATGGCGCCGGCCCTGACCCCGGGCGGTGGCGTCGGCCTCGGTGGCAAGTTCTAGAGCATTTTCAAGCGAGGTGGATGCCGGCTCGCGTGAAGAAAATACGACCAAACAGCAGGTTAGAGCATTCTCCGTGATCCAGAGATCACGGAGAATGCTCTAACCCGTCACGTTCTAGACGGCCGCCGTCAGCCGCGGGCCGTAATAGTCGTCGAGCCGGCCGCCATAGGCCGGGTCGGCGAAGCCGTCCTCGCCTGGGCCGTGGCTCGGCGCGCCGGCGAGCGTCGCCGGATCGATGTCGACCACGTAGCCGCCGAGGTCGACGCTGTAGGTCAGCGCCTTCCACGGCAGCGGGTGGTGGTTCTCGCCGAGGCCAAGGAAGCCGCCGAACGCGAGCACCGCGTAGGCGACCTGGCCCGAGACCTTGTCGACCATGAAGTTGTGCACCGTTCCGAGGTGCTTGCCGGCCGCGTCGTAGACCGCCGTGCCCTCGACCTTGTTCGAGGCGATCAGCCGGGCGGTCTCGTCGATGGCCACGCCCTCGCCGGAGGGGTCGAGCTCCATCGAGCCGGGCTTGCGGATGCTGCGCTCGTTGGGAAGTTCCGTCGGCATCGCGATCTCCCTTATCGCAAGGACTCGGTCGCCCGGTGATCCGGGCGTCGGCCTAGGAAAGCCCGGATTCGCGATGGGTTCCGCCGCGTCTCAGCCTTCCGGCCCGGCTTCCGCCTCGGCCCGGCGCAGGGCGACCCGGTTGCGGACGCCGCGGCTGGCAAACAGCATCTCGGCGCCGAAGGCGACCAGGGCCAGGAGCGTGCACAGGATCGCCGCGCCGAACAGCGCGAACAGCACGCCGGCCACGGTGGCGTCGCGGAGCGCGCCGACGAAGAGCGTGAGGACGGCGCCGCAGGTCGAGACGCCCGAGAGCGCCGCCAGCACCACCGCCGCGTCGAGCAGCAGCGCGCGCAGCCGCAGGCGGTCGAGCCGGTGGTCGAGGCGCAGGCGCTCCGTCTCGGTCGCGCCGGCGAGCAGGCCTGAGACCCGCTCGGCCTGGTCCGAGACGCGGGCGAGGCGGGCGCCGAAGACGTTGAGCAGGGTCGCGACCCCGGACAGCAGGAACACCGGCGTCAGCGCCACCTGGATGATGTGCGCGATGCCGTCGAGGGTGTTCGGCTCGAGGCTCGACATGGAATGGGCGTTCCGTGGCGGGAGGACGAAGGCGGGGAGGGCCGTCCTCCGCCGCCTGAAACGTCCGGGCGGCCGGCCGGTTCGCCCGGATCGCATCTTGCGCGCAAGGCGAAGGACGCGCCTGCGCGCAAGACGTCGATCCCAAGTCTTCGATGCGGGGCGGGCGTCCGACCTCAGACCAGCCCGGCGCCGGGCGGTCGCTCGCAAGCATTCGGCTCGGACGCGATGCCGAGCCCGAGGCCGAGGACCAGGGCGAACGCGGACACGAAGGCGAGGGCGAGGGCGGTGCTGACCATCTTCGGATCTGTCCTCCGATCCGGTGAAGAAAGGGTTTCGCCGCGCGAAATCCGGCGCCACGTGTGCCCGCTGGCGTCACACCCTGTGGATGATAACGGGAACTGTTCCTGTTTTCCCTTGGAACGGCAGCGCTAGCCCTTAGTTCTTGCTGCTAGGCTACCCCCTGCTGCGGGGATGTCACGTTCACGCTCGCAGCGAGAACCGGAGGAACCCCCATGGCAACCAAGACGACGGAAAAGGCCGCTCCGAAGGCGGCGAAAGAGACCAAGGACGCCAAGCCCGCGAAGGCCGCGGCCCCCAAGGCGACCAAGGCCGCCGCCGGCGCGAAGCCCAACGCCCTGCAGCAGCCGCTGAAGCCCTCGGCCGACCTCGGCGCGATCGTCGGCACCAACCCGATCCCGCGCGGCGAAGTCGTCAGCAAGGTCTGGGAATACATCAAGAAGCACAATCTCCAGAACCCGGAGAACAAGCGCGAGATCCTCGCCGACGACAAGCTCAAGAAAGTCTTCGGCAAGGACAAGTGCAGCATGTTCGAGATGAACAAGCACCTCGCCGCCCACCTGAAGGCCTGAGCCGGTCGCGCCCCGTCCTCGGCCCGGTCCGGAGACCTCGTTCCCGGATCGTCCCGTGCCGGCGGGCGCCCGAACGGGGCGGCCTCGCGCCGCCCCGCGCGTCGTCCGCCCGCTACGCGATGTTGCGCAGGACGCCGCCATCCACCCGGAGCGCCGCGCCGCTGGTCGCGCTCGCTGCCGGGCTGCAGACGTAGGCCACCATGTTGGCCACCTCCTCGACGCTGGCTAGCCGTCCGATCAGCGACGTCGGCCGGTGCTCTGCGACGAACTCCCGGCCGAGCGCATTGAGGTCGGCCTCGCCCGATCCCTTGGCCATCTGCTTCATGAACTCGGCGACGCCCTCCGAAAGGGTCGGGCCGGGCAGCACGCTGTTGACTGTCACGCCGGTGCCGGAGACCGTCTCGGCGAGCCCGCGCGAGACTGCGAGCTGCGCGGTCTTCGTCATCCCGTAATGGACCATCTCGACCGGGATGTTGATGCCGGACTCGCTGGCGATGAACACCACCCGGCCCCAGCCGCGCGCCACCATCCCCGGTGCGTAGGCGCGCGACAGCCGCACGCCGCTCATCACGTTGACGTCGAAGAAGCGCTGCCAGTCCGCGTCCGGAATCTCGAAGAACGGCTTGGGCTCGAAGATCCCGGTGTTGTTGACCAGGATGTCCACGTCCGGCAGCGCTGCCACGAGCGCATCGACGCCCTCGGCCGTCGCCACATCGCCGACCGCCGCGAAGGGCTCGCCCGCCGGGTTTTCCGCGCGCAGGCGCGCGATCGCCGCCTCGACGCGCTCGGCCGTGCGCCCGTTGATGCCGACGCGGGCGCCCAGCTCGAGCAGCGCTTTGGCGATGCCGTAGCCGATGCCGCCGGTGGAGCCGGTGACGAGGGCGCTGCGGCCCTTCAGGTTCATGTCCATGCTGGTCGATCCCTGTTGTGGATGTCCGTCAACGCGGCCCCCGCGGCCCAGGTGGCATGCAGCCTACCCGGCCCTGCCCCGCCGCAGCACGCTGGCGCAGCCGCCGAACAGCGCGAGCAGCACCGCGCACCACAACGCCGCCGAGACCGCCCGGTCCGATCCGGCGCCGTGGGTGATTCCGAAGATCACCGCCACCATCGCCGCGCCCAGCGACTGGCCGGTGAGCCGGGCGGTCGACTGCATGCCGCTGGCGCCGCCGCTGCGCTCGCGCGGGGCCGAGGTGATGATCACCTTGTTGTTCGGGGTCTGGAACAGGCCGAAGCCGAGGCCGCACAGCGTCAGCCGCCAGACGACGTCGAGGGTCGCGGGCGCGGCCGGCAGCAGCGCCATCGCGGCGATGCCGGACGCCATCAGACCGAGGCCGACGCCCCCGAGCAGGCCCGGCGGGTAACGGTCGGCGAGCCGTCCGGAGATCGGCGCCATCGCCGCGATCGCGATCGGCCACGGCGTCATCAGGAAGCCGGTCTGCGTGCCCGAGAGGTGCAACACGTCCTGGAAGTAGAAGGGCAGGGCGATGTAGGCGCTCATCTGCGCAGCGAACGCGGCGATCGAGGTCGCCATCGACAGCGCGAAGGCCGGGATCCGCAGCAGGTCCACCGGCAGCAGCGGCGCCGGCAGGCGCAGCTGGTACAGCACGAACACCGCGCCGACCGCGATCGCCGCCCCGATCTCGGCGAAGGCGACCATCCGCCCGGCGGGGTCGCCGAGCCGATCGACGCCGACGATCAGCAGGCCGAAGGTCAGCGCGTTCAGCACCGCGCTCAACGCATCCAACCGCGCGCCGCTGCGCGGCGTCGCCGGCAGCGTCCGCGAGGCGACGAAGAGCGCGAGCCCGCCCACCGGCAGGTTGACCAGGAACAGCCACGGCCAGGACGCCACCGAGAGGATCGCGGCGGCGACCGTCGGGCCGGCCGCCGAGGCGACGGCGACGACGAGCGCGACGTTTCCGACGCCGCGGCCGATCATCCGGTGGGGGTAGATGAAACGCACCAGCGCGATGTTCACGCTCATCACGCCGGCGGCCCCGAGCCCCTGCGCGAGGCGCCCGGCGACGAGGAAGCCGAGGCTCGGCGCGAAGGCGCAGGCGAGAGAGGCCGCCACGAACACCGTGAGCCCGGCGAGGTACACGCGCTTGTAGCCGAGGATGTCGCCGAGCGAGGCGAAGGGCAGGAGCGCCGCCGTCACCGCGATCTGGTAGCCGTTGACCACGAAGATCGCCGCGGACGGGTCGACGGCGAGGTCCTTGGCCATCACCGGCAGCGCCACGTTGACGATCGCCCCATCGAGCACCGCCATGGTCATGGCGAGCGACACCGCCGCCATCGCCAGAAGGCGCTCGCGCGGCGGCAGCCCGTCTGACGCCTGGGTGGGGGCCGGG
>NZ_VRUX01000345.1:0-4545 GCF_008039885.1 Methylobacterium sp. WL103 | reverse complement strand
TCGCGGTCGGCGCCGCCGCCAAGCGGCAGCGCGGCGCGGGTGAGCAGCTTCAGCTTGCGCCCCGCCCCGACGCGGGCGCGGCGGGTGACGCTGTCGAACCCGTTCCGGGCGATCTCCGCGCCGATCTCGGCGTAGATCAGGCGCGCGGCCCGGATCGCCGGGCGGCAGGCGAGCGGCAGGCCGCCGACGCCGGCCTCCGAGCGGGCGTAGAGCACGTCCGCGGCAGCCAGCAACCGGGCGACCACGTCGCGCAGGGCATCCGTCGCCGTCGGCTCGGCCAGGAACGCGTCCGGATCGATGCCGGCCTCTTCGAGCCAGTCGAGGGGCAGGTAGAGGCGCCCCATGCGCGCATCCTCGCCGACGTCGCGGGCGATGTTGGTGAGCTGCATCGCGACGCCGAGGTCGCAGGCCCGCGCCAGCACGTCGGCGTCGCGCACGCCCATGATCAGCGTCATCGTCGCGCCCACAGAAGCCGCGACCCGGGCGGCGTAGGCGCAGAGTTCGCCCAAGGTCGCGTAGCGGCGGCCTTCGCAATCCCAGGCGAACCCTTCGATCAGCGCCGCCGGCAGCGCCTGCGGGATCGCGTGGTCGGCGACGACGTCGGCCAGCGCCCGGTCGGCGGTCACGTCGGTGAAGGCGTTGATCGCCGGGTCGATCCGGGCGATCCGCGCCAGCGCGGCCTCGATCACGGTGCGCGCCCGGACACGCCCCTGCCCGACGCCGGCGGCGATCGAACCGGCCTCGGCCCGGCTCCAGTCGGTGCTCTGCTCCATCGCCTCAGGCCTCGAAGACCGGGGCGGCCTCGGCCTCGTCGGGCAGCGGGAAGCCGCCGACGAGGTCGGCTGCGGCGGCCAGCACCCGGAGGTTGGCCGTCACCGGCGCGATCCAGGCGGGATCGAGGCTCAAGCCGAGAAGTGCGGCGCTGGCGGCGGCGAAGGCATCGAGATCCGGCAGCGGTGCGTCGCGGGTCGTCATCGGGCATCCTCATCGAAAGGGCGTGGGCCGAGCGGGGCAGGGTCGGCGGGCAAGGGTTGCGCCAAACCCGGCGCGTAAGGGGCTAGGTATCGCGCCTGCCCATTTCGCAGGCATGATCCGATCAGGCGGATTTGCCTATTTTATAATCATTTGGCTGACGCTGCGCATCATGCGGGCACAGATCGATCAATCGGGGCCGAGGGTCACCGGCGCGATGGCGGCGAACACGCAATCCTCCGGCGTGCCGTCCTCGTGCACGAGCATCGCGAAGGTGCCGGGGGTCGAGAGCGTCGTCAGGTGCGCGTGCCAGGCCCCGGCGCGGTAGTTGACGCCGGCGTGCCCCGGCACCCGGAAGGCGCGGATCGCGGATTCGTCGGGCCGCCCATCGCGGTCGGGCGCCACGACGACGAGGTAGGCCTCCACCGCCAGCGGCAGGAAGGTCTGGCTCGAATGGGGATGCCGCTCCAGGCGGGTCAGGGGCATCAGGCCGGCGAACGGCTCGCTGCGGATCAGGGCGAGGTTGGCGGCCACGCCCGCGCGAAAGTTCTCGATCGGGCTCGCATGGTCCTGCCGCGGCCCGCTGTCCGGTGCGACCAGCAGGTCGGCGAAGGGCCGAAGGGCGGCCTCGTCCACCGGTTCGATCGGGATCGTGCGCATCGGCGGTCCTGGTTTCACGGCTTTCCGGCGCCGCGCCGAGGGGGCACGGCGGGCGCCGGCTTCAAGCGGGATTCGGGCCGGATCCCGCGGGCGGGGTTGACGGCGGCCCCGGCCGCGTCCTTGCGTCGAGGGAGCCTGGCGACCACCCGAGCAGATCCGTTGACCGATCCCCGCGACCCTGCCTACCCCCGCGACCTCGTCGGCTACGGCCGCAACCCGCCTCGGGCCGACTGGCCGGGCGAGGCCCGCGTCGCGGTGCAGATCGTGCTGAACTACGAGGAGGGCGCCGAGAACTGCATCCTGCACGGCGACCCCGCGTCCGAGGCGTTCCTGTCCGAGATCGTCGGCGCGCAGCCCTGGCCGGGGCAGCGCCACATGAACATGGAATCGCTCTACGAGTACGGCTCGCGCGCCGGGTTCTGGCGGCTGTGGCGGCTGTTCACGGCCCGCGGGATTCCCGTCACCGTGTTCGGCGTGGCGCATGCGCTGATGCGCAACCCGGAGGCCGTCGCGGCGATGCGGGAGGCCGAGTGGGAGATCGCCAGCCACGGCCTCAAGTGGATCGACATGCGCGACGCCTCCCGCGCGGACGAGGGGGCGGCGATGGACGAGGCGATCCGCATCCACGCGGCGGTGACGGGGACGAGGCCCGAGGGCTGGTACACCGGCCGCTCCTCGGTCCACACCCTGGAGCTCGGCCTGGAGCGCGGCTTCACCTACCTGTCGGATTCCTACGCCGACGACCTGCCCTACTGGCTGACGCAGGCCGGGCGCACCGGCCTCGTGGTGCCCTACACCCTCGACGCCAACGACATGCGGTTCGCCAGCCTCCAGGGCTTCAATTCCGGCGACCAGTTCTTCGCCTACCTCCGCGACAGCTTCGACGTGCTCTACGCCGAGGGTGCGACGGCGCCCAAGATGATGTCGGTCGGCCTGCATTGCCGCCTCGTCGGCCGGCCGGGGCGGATGGCGGCGCTCGCCCGCTTCCTCGACCACGTCGCCGCCCACGACCGCGTCTGGCTCGCCCGCCGCCTCGACATCGCCCGCCACTGGATCGCCCGCCATCCGGCGCCGTGACGGCCCGGTTCGTGCTCCCCCGCCGGGAAAGCCCTCCTTCGAGAGACAGCCCATGACGACGACCACCATCGACGGCCGCACCCTCACCGCAGCGGACGTGCTCGCGGTCGCCCGCCTCGACGCCGCCGGCCACCGCGCCGAGGCGGTCCTGGACGAGGGCGCGCGAAAGAACCTCGTCGGTGCGCGGGACTACATCGACGCGCACTTCATGACCGACGACGCGCCGCTGATGTATTCGTTCAACACCGGCGTCGGCCTGTTCAAGGACCAGCGCGTGCGCATGGACGAGATGCAGGCCTACCAGCGGCTCACCGTCTACGCCCACGCCACTGGCATGGGCGAGCCGTTCGACGCGGAGGCGGTGCGCGCCACCATGCTGCTGCGCGCCAACGCCTTCGCCTCGAACTTCTCCGGGCCGCGCGTCGCCGTCGTCGACCGGCTGCTCGCCTGCCTGAACGCCGGGATCGTGCCGGTGATCCCGTCCAAGGGTTCGGTCGGGGCGTCTGGCGACCTCGCGCCGCTGGCGCACCTGGCCGGGGCGATCTGCGGGTTCGCGGAGGCCGAGGCCTATTACGAGGGCCGCCGCATGCCGGCCCGCGAGGCGCTGACGCTGGCGGGCTTGCCGGCCGAATTCCCCCTGGAGGCCAAGGACGCCTCGGCTCTGATCAACGGCTCCACCGTGTCGCTCGCCGTCGGCGTGCTGGCGCTCGAGGACATGAAGCGGGTGCTGAAGGCCGCCGAGGTCGCGCTCGCCCTGACGCTCGAGGCGTTGCGGGCGGAGAAGGCCGCCTTCGATCCCCGCGTCCACGCCGCCCGCCCGCACAAGGGCCAGGCGGCCTCGGCCCGCAACGTGCTGCGGATGATCGGCGATTCCGAGCGCTGCACCGAAGGCGCCCGCGTCACGGTGTTCCCCGACGAGGCCCGCGCGCCCGGCCAGGCCCCGCCGCCGCGGGTGCAGGACGTGTACTCGCTGCGCTGCGCGCCGCAGGTGCACGGGCCGGTGCGCGAGGCGCTGGCCTACGTCGACGGCATCATGGGCACCGAGATCAACGCGGCCACCGACAACCCGCTGATCTTCGCCGACGGGGCCGACCACTACACCTGCATCTCGGCCGGGCACTTCCACGGCGCCTACGTGGCGCAGGCGATGGACCTGCTCGCCATCACCGCCACCGACCTCGGCTCGATCTCGGAGCGGCGGCTCGCGCGCCTCGTCGACCCGACCATGAGCTACGGCCTGCCGCGCAACCTGCTCGCCGGCAAGAAGGGCCTCAACACGGGCTTCGCCACCGTGCAATGCACGATGTCGGCCCTCGTCATGGAGAACCGGACCCTGTCGATGCCCGGCTCGGTCGACTCGATCCCCGGCAAGTCGAACGCCGAGGACCACGTCTCGAACTCGACCTGGTGCGCGCGCAAGGCCCGCACCATCGTCGCCAACGTCGAGACCATCGTCGCCGGCGAGATCCTGATGGCCTGCCAGGCGCTCTCCCTCGTCGCCGACGTGGCCCGGGAGCATCCCCTCGGCTCCGGCACCCAGGCGGCGCTGGACGCGGTGCGCAAGGTCATCGCCCCGGCCCTGTCCGGCGACCGCTGGTACCAGAGCGAGATGGAGGCCGCGCTCGCTCTGGTGCGCTCGGGGGCGGTGGTCGCGGCGGTGGAGGCCGCGGTCGGCCCGCTGGAATAGGCTCCGCGGCCCGCAACCGCATCGGCGCCACAATCGGGTCGCTGGATCGGGCGGGAACGAGGGGGATTCGATCGTGCGCCCTGCCCTTGGCGCGTCCTGCCTGACGCTCGCGACGCTCCTGGCCGTCGCGCCGGTCGCAGCCCGCGCGG